>NZ_CAUPMI010000013.1:0-71149 GCF_963512375.1 uncultured Anaerococcus sp. | reverse complement strand
ACGGATCAAGTGAAGAAAAAGAAGTACCTGTAACAGTAAAAGATACAACACCAGCACAAAAAGATGCTGATAAGATCACACCAAATGTTCCAACTGAGAAAACAGGCGTAAAAGATCTTGACAAATTAACTGATAAAGAAAAAGAAGAAGTTAAGGGCAAGATTGAAGAAGCCAACAAGGATAAATTCCCAGAAGGAACAAAGGTAGATGTAGATGATAAGGGTAATGCAACAATCACATACCCAGATGGATCAAAAGATACAATCCCAGCAGAAGACCTTGTATTCCAATATAAACACGGTGAACCAGAAATCTCTGACAAACCAGAACTTAAGATAGCTGACATCATCGACCCAACAGTTCCAGGAAAGACAGAAGTAGGCGATAAAGACAATCTAACTGATAAAGAAAAAGAAGAAATCAAGGATAAGATTGAAAAAGCCAACAAGGACAAATTCCCAGAAGGAACAAAGGTAGATGTAGACAATAAGGGTAATGCAACAATCACATATCCAGATGGATCAAAAGATGTAATCCCAGCTGATAAGCTAGTTAACGAAAAAGACAAAAACAACCAATCACAAGCACCAAAAGTAAACCAACCAGCAGAAGGTGATAAGAAGATAACAGGAACAGGCGTACCAGGAGCTGAAATTCTTATCAAAGACAAAAATGGTAATGTAATTGGTAAGACAATCGTTGATAAAAATGGTAACTGGGTTGTAAACGTACCAGAAAATATGCCACTTAAGAAGGGTGATGTAATCTTTGTAGAACAAAGAGAAAAAGGAAAAACCCCAACAGTCATCGACGTAACAGTAAGAGGAAATGATTCTGAATACAGACCAGGCGAGCCATTAATACCAGAAGCAAATGCTGATGAAGGAGAAGATAACAACAAGCCAGAAGATGGAGACAAGAAGGATAAGCAAGGCTCAACTCAAACAGAAGCTAAAAATAATCCAGCTCAAATTCCATCAGAAAAAACAGGCGTAAAGGATAAGAACCACTTAACAGATGAAGAAAAACAAGAAATCATCGACAAAATTAAGAAGGCAAATCCAGCAGCAGTAGAAGTAAAAGTAGACGACAAAGGCAACGCTACCCTAATCTACGCAGACGGCTCAAAGAACTTCATCAAAGCAAGCGACCTAGTATATGAGAAAGAAGCTAAAAAAGCTCCATCTCAATCAGGCAATGTAGATCCAGCAAGAAATGTAAATCCAAATAGCAAACAAGCAGGCAAAAACGTCAAAACAGGCGTAGGCTCAGTAAGTGGAATATTAGGACTAGCAGGAATCTCAATAGCAGGATTACTAGCAAGCAAGAAAAAAGAAGAAGAAGATAAATAATATTTTCCGAAAAGAAAACAAGACTCTTAAATGAGTCTTGTTTTTTTGCGCCTTGGGGAGGGTTTATGAGTTTTGGGAATAAAGTTGTGCTTTGTGCGAAGAGAACAATAACGTTTTAGCAGTTCTAATAGGCTTGTCCTCTATGAGCCGGACGGGCTTGCCACTTAGCTCGAAGCAAGGGAAAGGGTAGCTTTTTTGCAAAAAAACCTTCACCCCCTTGCTTCGAGCATCCACTCCCTTGTCTCGAGCTTGTCGAGAGACCTATTACGCAAACTAAAATCACAAAGTAAGCCTTAGAACGACAATTCACTATATTCGAAGGCTTGTGAAAATATACCTGTGCTTTGTGCATAGTGAATGATAACATCTAATCAGTCCTTTAGGCTTCTCGACAAGTTCGAAGCAAGGGAAAGGGTAGCTTTTTTACAAAAAGCTCTCTCGCTTCGCTGCGAACCGCTTCGCGGGACTCCTCTACGCGCCACATAAACATGCCTTGATTTGGCATGTTTATGCCGAATAATAGTGCGGGAGCACGGAGAGCTTCGAAGAAGCGGTATTCGGAGGGGCCTGCCCCTTTTCTCGACCGAAGTGGAGAGAACTGTTACGAACACTCAAATCCCAAATTAAGCCTAAGAACGACAATTCACTATATTCGAAGGCTATTGTATACCTTTTACAAAATTCTTCTATAATTATTTATATTAAATCCCAATATAAATCTTCCCAGCCAGGGTTCATCTTGCTTATAAGTTTATCTTTCTTAGCTCTGCTCCATTTACTAACTTGGGCTTCACGTCCACGAGCATCCGTTATATCTTCATAATATTCATAATAAACTAATTTTGTAGTGTCGTATGTATCAGAAAAACTGCCTGGAATAAGATGATACTTATGCTCATAAGCTCTCCTTATAATATTATCAGTAGATCCTTTGTAGATAGTAGTATTAGATTCGCATGCCATTATATAAAAATAACCAGCCATAAAAACTCCTCATTAATATTCTTTTTATATTTATGCCCGGATTTTAGATATTTAACCATAGTGATTTTGAAAATAAAGTTGTGGTCTGTGCGGAGAGAACAATGACACCAAATCAGTACTAATAGGCTTGTCTCAAAGAGCCGACGGGCTTGCCACTTAGCTCGAAGCAAGGGAAGGAGTGGGAAGCTTTAAAAGCTTCCTTCATCACCCACCACTTATCTCGAGCTCCCCACCCCTTGTCTCGAGCTTGTCGAGAGACCTATTACGCAAACTTAAATCCTAGTACAAACTCTAGAACGATATGTTACTATATTCGAAGGCTTGTGAAAATAGATCTGTGCTTTGTGCATTACAAATAATACGAATGTCCATTGTAATTTCTGTGTCTTTATTGTACAATTATAGTACACTCATTGTCTAGTGTTGAAAGGAGGTATTATGGACGAACTTATTATTGCCATCCTTCCGGAGTATGTGAAGGGCAAGGGCATATATTCTAGGGTCTACAGTGAAAATGGGCCCTATCTTGACAGAAGAGGTCCATCACTCTTTCTGAAGAATTTATATTATGACCACCACAAGGATAAGCAAAAGATTGATAAGCATATCAAAACCAATTATCAAGTCCACCGCAATCTTCCTTATGTTATCGATTCTAATAGTGTGTTTTTCCCTTTCAAATTTAGAAAAAGCGATTATGATAAGGAAACTAGAGCTTTTGTTAATGTCAAATATGTGGATAGGATTGAAGATTCAGAAATTTTGCTTATAACTGGCGAAAAATTATCATCCCTTGCCACCGAAAAGGCGCTTATTGCAAGCAAAAACCTTGCCCAGGCCCTTATGTATGAGGAGATGATTAAGGCGCTTAAAGAGCAAAATACGACGATTAGATTTCTAACTGCCAAGATGATAGGCTAGGAAAATATTTTTGCTAATTAAGAATTAGAACTTAAAAATTGAATAAATATTATTATGGAGATTAAAAGGGGGCTTTGGCCCCCTAAATTATTTTTATTGTAAGCAAGCTTGCTCAAGAGCTTGGCCTAGGTCTTCTATTATATCGTCTATATGTTCTATTCCGATTGATAATCTTATTAGGCTTGGGCTTATTCCTACACTTTCTAGCTCTTGATCAGATAATTGTCTGTGGGTGGAGCTTGCTGGGTGGAGGGCTAGGCTTCTTACATCTGCTACGTGGACTGCTAGTCTTGTTAGCTTGAGGGAGTCTATGAATTTGACTGCTGCTTCTTTCCCGCCCTTTATCTCAAAGGATAGGACTCCTGATCCTCCCTCTAGGTATTTTTGAGCTAGGTCATAGGAGGTGGATGATTTTAAGAATGGGTAGGATACCCTATCTACATATGGGCTTGATTCCAAAAATTTTGCTACGGCTAGGGCGTTTTGGCTGTGTCTTTCCATTCTTAGGGCTAGGGTATCTAGGCCTAGGAGGGTGAGGTAGGCGTTAAATGGTGATTGGATTGTGCCTAGGTCACGTAGGCCTACTGTACGGAGCCTTGCTGCATAGGCTGCCTTTCCGAAATGGTCTGCAAAGACTAGGCCGTGGTAGGATTCATCCTTTTCTGTAAGGACTTTGAAATCTCCCTTTTTCCAATCGAAGTTTCCGCTATCTACTATGATTCCACCCATGGCTGCTGCATGGCCATCTAGGTATTTACTTGATGAGTAGGTTACTATATCACAACCGTGTTCTATTGGACGGAGGAGGGCTGGGGTTGCTAGGGTATTGTCAAGTATTAGGGGGATATTATGCTCGTGGGCTACTTGAGCGTATTTTTCTATGTCTAGGACATCTGCCTTTGGATTTGTGAGGGATTCTCCAAAGATTAGTTTGGTATTATCCTTGATGGCCGCCTTTAGGGCTTCTATGTCATTGCAAGGTACGAAGGTAGATTCTATGCCAAAATTTTTGAGGGTGGTGCCTATGAGGTTGTAGGTTCCTCCATAGATATTATTTAGGGCTACTATATGGTCACCTGCTCCTGCTATATTTGTTATGGCTAAAAGGCTTGCTGCTTGGCCGCTACCTGTGGCTACTGCACCTATCCCTCCATCTAGGCTAGCCACTCTTTTTTCTAGGGCATCGACTGTAGGATTGCCAAGCCTTGTGTAGAAAAATCCTGCTTCTTTTAGGTCAAATAGGTCTGCAACTTCCTTGGCAGAGTTGTATTTGAAGGTTGTGGATTGGGATATAGGAGGGATATTTGCCCCGCCATTTTCAATTTCATATCCTGCTCTTAGGCAAAGGGTCTCGATGTTTTCTTTTCTTTGTTCTGTCATTTTTCTTACCTCTTTTATAATATTTATCATAAGCTTAAAAAAAGCCCTCATTATTCCTATAGGAATAACAAGGGCGTAAAATTCGCGGTACCACCTTAATTTATTATATAATCACTCATATAATCTCACTGAGTACTAACATACTCTCGCTTTGTAACGTAAGCTGACGTAAATCCCTAATATCGGGAAATCCTAAATGAGAACCATCTTCATACAAACTCTCTCTACTTCTTTCACCACAACGAAGCTCTCTTTGCTTGATCATCTGCACTACTCTTTCTCATATAAAGTTTATGATATGCTTATAATATATGCGACTTAGTCTATTTGTCAACTGATTTTATTGGGAAATGTTGTATAATATAGACATGATAAGTTAATCGAGATAAGGAGATTAAAATGACTACAGTTTATGATTTTAAGGTTAAAGATGCTAATGGAGAAATGGTTTCTCTTGAAAAATATAAGGGCAAGGTCCTCCTTATAGTAAATACTGCTACAAAATGTGGTTTTACCCCACAATATGAGGGCTTAGAAGAACTTTATGAAAAATACAAGGATAGGGGATTTGAAATTTTAGATTTCCCATCAAACCAATTTGGCGGCCAGGCTCCTGGAAGTATAGAAGAGATTAATGGTTTTTGCGAGCTAAATTTTGGAACAAGCTTTGATAGGTTTGATAAGATAGATGTAAATGGGGCAAATGAAGACCCCCTCTACACCTTCCTAAAAAGCCAAAAGAGTGCCCTAGCAGGCCCTGCCATCAAGTGGAATTTCACCAAGTTTTTGATAGATAAGAATGGAAATGTAGTTAAAAGATATGGCTCAGCCAAAAAGCCAAAAAACATAGCAAAGGACATAGAGGAAGAATTAAATGCATAAGGATAAGCTAGTAGAACTTGCCTTCGAATCAATAAGATATTATCTTGAAAATGGCAAGTATTTAGAAAAATACGACGAAGAATTTAAGGACAACCACAATGGCGTCCTAGTTCAAATAACAAAGGGAGATAGGACAGAAAGGTCTGGCTCAATCTATCCAACCAGGGCAAACATAGGCCTAGATGTGATTTATGAAGCAGTAAATCTAGGTGTTTTTGACAATGCCTTTGCCCTAAAACTTGATGAATTAGATGATATCTATATCCAAGTTTTGGAAGTGACAAAGGTAAAAGCGATGGAAAAGCTAGAGGACTTCGGTGTTTACTCAGGACTTCTCCTAAATTATTCAAACAACCCAGCCCTAGTCTTTAGGGAAGATTATGAGACAGACTTTCAGATGTTTGAAGATGCCAAGGAAAGGGCCAATGTCGATGCCTACGACATCTTTAGCATGGAGAAATTTAAAATAAAAAGACATATCTAGGTGTCTTAAAATTTGACAAAGGCAAGTAAAATAGTACATTATTTGAGAAAGTATATAGATTAGACTATATAAAGAAGAGTAACTTATATCAAAGCTTCAGAGAGGCATGGTTGGTGAGAATGCTAGGGGAGATATGAGCGAAGATCATCTTTATTGTTTATTAGGTGAAATAAGTAGCCTAGTAGGAATGCCAATCCTTAAGAGCAAATCAGGAAATAAGTGGACCGTCTGTATGGACGGTCCTTTTTTATTAGAAAGGAAATCATATGTGCAATCATCATCATTTTGAAGAAATTAACAGCAAAAATGTCAGAGAAAGAGAAGCCCATATCCAAAAGTTTTGGGATGAGATTGACCTACTTGATAAGACATTTGAAACAAGAAAAGATGCCGAAGACTATGTAATCTACGATGGCCCTCCAACAGCCAACGGTAAGCCAGGCATCCACCACGTTATAGCCAGAACCCTAAAGGATATGACAAGCCGCTATAAGAACATGAGAGGCTACAGGGTCCTTAAAAAAGCTGGTTGGGATACACACGGTTTGCCAGTTGAAATCGAAGTAGAAAAGCAGCTTGGATTTCATGACAAAAACGACATAGAAGAATACGGCATAGAGAAATTTAACAAATTATGTAAGGAATCTGTTTGGAAATATTCTGATATGTGGAGAGACATGTCAGATAGGATGGGATATCTTTACGACATGGACCACCCATATGTAACCATGAACAATGACTACATAGAGAGCGAGTGGTGGCTTTTAGATAAGGCCTTCAAGGAAGGTTTAATCTATGAAGGTGCCAAGGTTATGCCATATTGTCCAAGATGTGGTACAGGTCTTGCCAGCCACGAGGTAGCACAAGGCTATGAATTTGAAAAGACCATCACCCTTACAGTTAGGTTTAAAAAGAAAGGTGCTGACAATGAATATTTCCTAGCATGGACCACAACTCCATGGACCTTGCCATCAAACCTTGCCCTTGCTGTAAATCCTGAATTAACTTATGTAAAAGTTTTTGATAAAGGAGATAATTGCTATTACTACATGGCCAAATCTTTGATGGGAAAACTTATGGATAAGAGAGATTATGAACTTATCGAGGAAATGAAGGGTACTGACCTTGAGCTTTTAGAATATGAGCAATTGATGCCATATGTTAAGACCCAACCAGGCAAGGCCTTTAAGGTCATCCTAGCTGACTATGTATCAGCAGAAGATGGTACTGGTATTGTTCACATAGCACCAGCCTTTGGTGAGGACGACTACCAGGCTTGTAGAAAATACGACCTAGACTTCGTCCAACCAGTTGACCTAGAAGGTAAATTTACCACAACCCCTTGGGAAGGTGAATTTGTTTTCGATACCAACGAGAAAATCTGGAGACATTTACAAGAAGAAGGCAAAGTATTTGCCAAGGAAACAATGGAGCATAACTATCCACACTGCTGGAGATGCCACACACCACTAATCTATTATGCAAGACCATCTTGGTATATCGAAATGAGCAAGTTCTCAGATAAGATGGTAGAAAATAATGACGGAGTAAACTGGTTCCCACAAACAATAGGTGAGAAGAGATTTGGCAATTGGCTAGCCAATGTCAAAGACTGGGCAATCTCTAGGTCTAGATATTGGGGTACACCACTTAATATCTGGAGATGTGAGTGCGGCCACACAGATACAGTAGGCAGTCGTGCTGAGCTTAAAGAGCGTGCAATCGAGGATATTTCAGAAGATATAGAGCTACACAGACCATATGTAGATGATGTTCATATCAAGTGCGATAAGTGCGGGGGCACCATGTCTAGGGTTCCAGATGTAATGGATGTTTGGTTTGACTCAGGATCCATGCCATTTGCCCAACTCCACTACCCATTTGAAAACAAAGAATTATTTGAAAATGACTACTATCCAGCAGACTTTATCTGCGAGGGAATCGACCAAACAAGGGGCTGGTTCTACTCACTAATGGCGATTTCAACCATAACCACAGGCAAGGCTCCATTTAAAAATGTCCTAGTAAATGACCTAGTAGTAGATAAAAACGGCAGAAAGATGTCAAAATCTTTAGGCAACACCCTAGATCCTTTTGCCCTCTTTGATAAATATGGGGCAGATGCGGTAAGATTCTACTCCCTATATGTATCACCAGCTTGGATGCAAACCAAATTTGACGAAAAAGGCCTAGTAGAAGTGAAAAATAACTTCTTTAGAACCTTTGAAAATGTCTATAATTTCTTTGCCCTTTATGCAGGCACAGATGGCATAAGCTTAGAAGATATCAAAGGATTTTCTGATGTAGAGCTTGATAATATTGATAAATGGCTATATTCAAGACTTAACAGCCTAATCAAAGACTATGATTCCTATATGGATAGCTTTGATTTTAACAAGGTAGTTCACGAGATAAATGACTTTGTAGTAGAAGATTTGTCAAATTGGTATATCAGACGTAATAGGAAGAGATTCTGGTCTCAAGAGATGACTGATTCCAAAAAGGCAGTTTATAAGACAACTTACGATGTCCTAGTGACCCTAGCCAAGCTAATAGCACCAATCACACCATTCTTAGCAGAGGAAGTCTTTAAGAAGCTAACAGGTGAAGAAACAGTTCACACCCAAATCTTGCCAGAGGTAAACGAAAGCCTAATCGATGAAAAAATCGAAGCTGACATGGATCTAGTAAGAAAGATTGTAAACCTAGGCCGTGCTTCAAGAGAAAAGGAAGCGATCAAGGTTCGTCAACCTCTATCAAAGATTGTAGTAGATGGATCATACAAGGAAAGATTAGAAAATCTCCTTCCACTTATAAAGGAAGAGCTAAATATCAAGGAAGTCGACTTTGAAGATGACCTATCAGAATTTATGAACTACTTCCTAAAACCAGATTTCAGGGTAGTAGGTAGGATTTTCCAATCCAAGGTAAATGACTTTGCCAAATACCTTGCAACAACAAATGCCAAAGACTTCATCGAAAAAGTCGAAGAAGGCCCTGTAAAGGTAGAACTTGGCGGCGAAGAATTTGAAGTAAGCAAGGACTATCTAGATATTAGAATTTCAGCCAAGGATGGCTTTGATGTAGAAATAGATGGCAATGTCTTTGTAATCCTAGATACAGAAATCACAGAAGATTTAAAAGATGAAGGCTACGCTAGAGAATTTATCTCAAAAATCCAAAACCTAAGAAAAGACTCTGGTTTTGAGGTGACAGATAGGATAAATATTGCTTTCGATGCTGATCCTGACCTTGCAGGCTCTCTTGAAAAGTTTGCGGAAGTAATCAAGAAAGAAACCCTAGCAGAAAATCTATCAAAAGCAGAACTTGATGGAGAAGATCTAGAATTAAACGATAAAAAAGTAAAAATAAGTCTAGAAAGACTATAATTTATAGGGGGCTGGCATTTGCTAGCCTCTTTTCTTATTTGTATAATTTCTAAGAGAGGTAGAAAAATGAAAATATTACTAATGAACATGATAAAAATTTATAATAAAGACACAGGCGAGGTCTTGGTATTAGACAAGGTAAAAAAATACGGCTGGGAAGGTCTCACCTTTCCTGGTGGCAAGGTCGAGGAGGGAGAATCCTTTGAAGATGCAGCTATAAGAGAGGCCAAGGAAGAGACCAATCTAGATATAAAAAATCCAAAGCTAGTAGGCATTATCACTTGGATCACAGATGAGAGAAAGGATGTGGGCCTTCTTTATGAAACAAGTGATTTTGATGGAGACCTTATAGAAGATAATAGGGAGGGCAAGCTCTTTTGGCAAGATTATGAAGACTTCAAAAAGACCAATCCCAAATCAATGTCCATGAACCATATCCTAAAAATATACGAGGGAGAATGTAGAGAAGTATTTTGGAATTTGAGAGATGGCAAGGAAGAAATAAAATATTTTTAGTCCTAGAATTAGGACTTTTTTATTACAAAAATATTAAGTTTAATTGCATATAATTATCAATATTATTTAGATTAAGTTCTTGCCTATGTACCTTTACTGTGATACAATTATCGTAAGTGTATTACTATAGACCAAACATTAAGAATTGAGGTAAGCAATGATACTTGATTTAAAAGATAAAGAAAAAGCTCAAAAATATAATAATTTTATAAAAACATCCCCCTACGGCCATTTCCAACAAGATATCCGTTGGGCAAGGCTTAAGAAGACTTGGGAGAGTGTATATTTTTATATAGAAGAAGACTGTAAGATAAGGGCAGCCTTATCTGTCATATATATAAGGGATAAGAAAACAGGCAAGAATTTCTTTTATGGACCAAGGGGTCCTGTCTGTGATCCTTATGATATAGATTCTATAAAGCTTCTAATAGGAGAGGCAAGCGACTTTGCTAGGGCAAATGATGGATTTTTGCTAAGGCTTGACCCATATTATGCCTATGATGAAAATTTAGTAAAGCTTTATGAGGAAAATGGCTTAAGAGTACATTTTGATAAGGAAAAATCCAGCCAACCCCTCCTAAATATGGTCTTAGACATAAAGGGAAGAAGTGAAGACGAAATAATGGCGACCCTTTCCAAAAATACCAGAAAACATATCAGAAAATCCTACAGGGATGGGATAGAAACCAGGGTCCTTGGTAGGGAAGAGATAGAAATTCTCTATAATCAAATAGTAGAAACTGCGCAAAGGGCCGGCATTGGCCACAGACCACTTGATTATATCAAGGACCTGTACGACCTCTATGAGGATGAGTCAAGACTTTCTGTATGTTTTTATCAAGGAGAGCCGGTTTGCTCATCCCTTCTTATAAAATATGGAAACTGGGCCACATCCCTTTATGGGGGTTCATCTGATAAACATAAGGACATGAGCCAAAATTATCAGATTAATTTTGAAGAGATTAAATATTGCATAGAAAATGGCATAAGATACTACGATATGGGTGGGATTTTTGAGACTGATGGGACCGATGGTCTCTATGATTTCAAGAAGAAATTTACCGAAGATAATGTAAGAAAATCCATAGGGGAGCTTGATATTATTCTAGATGAGGCGGCCTACGACCTCTATATGACAGACCTAAATCCCCACTACCAAAGGAAAGATAATGAGCTTAATAAAGATAAGAAATCTTAAAAAATATTATAAGGTCGGAGGGTCTATCATAAAGGCCCTGGACGGGATAAACCTAGACATAGAAAAGGGTGAATTTGTGGCCCTTCTAGGTACATCTGGATCAGGTAAGTCGACCCTTTTAAATATGCTGGCAGGCCTTGAAAGGCCGACAAAAGGCTCTATTGAATATGGAAAGATTGACCTGACCAAGCTTACAGAAGGAGAGATAACCAAGTTTAGAAACCTAAACATCGGCTTTGTCTTCCAATCCTACAACCTCCTTCCTTATTTGTCAGCTTGGGAAAATGTGGCCTTGCCACTTACCTTTAAGGGACTTGATGCCAAGGAGAGAAAGATTGAAGCCATTAAGATCCTAAAGGCTGTAGGTCTTGAGCATAGGATTTATAATAAGCCAAACGAATTATCAGGTGGCCAACAGCAAAGGGTATCCATTGCCCGTGCCTTTGTAGGAGCACCTCCTATAATATTTGCCGATGAGCCTACAGGCAACCTTGACACCAAGACAAGCTTTGAGATAATGCAGCTTATAAAAGATATTACAAGAAAAAACAAACAAACCTTTATTATGGTTACCCATGATGACGAGATGACAGAATTTGCCGACAAGACCCTCTTCATGAGAGATGGCAAGCTAGATAAGATTCACGAAAAACTAACAATTGATGAGGTACTTACAAATGAGTGAAAATACAAATGAACAAATGACCGTAAATGTCAAAAACCAACCAAAGATAATGATATCAGCCTACAGGCTAGAGCCAAAAATAGCTGAGGCTGGCAAGTCCTTTGACCTATATTTTGACCTATACAATACCAATTCCAAAAACACAATTTATAACCTAAAGGCCACAATTGAGCAAAACTTAGGTGCCCAACCTCAAAACACAGGTGAAAATTCCTCCATGGTCTCAGATGGGTCTGTATTTTCGCCAGTTAACCAATCAAATTCATTCTACGTATCAGCCCTCTATCCATGGAATACCGCCCACAGGCAGATAAGGATGAATGTCCTACCAAATGCTGTAGCAGGAAATTATGTCATAAATATGACCATAGAATACGAAGACGCTGATGGCAACCAATACAAGACTACCGAAGCAATCGGCATTCCAGTTGTCCAAAGGGCTGGGGTGAGCATGGGCAATGTCAAGTCAGAAGACCTAGCTGTCGGCCAGCCTACAGAAATGTCTGTAAATATCTACAATACAGGCAAGGACAACCTCAATACCTTCATGTGCGATGTAATAGGCAAGGGCATAAAAATTGACAATGACAGGAAATTTATAGGTAATTTTAAGACAGGAACCCAAGAGACCTTTTCTTTCACAGCCACCCCTCTAAGGGAGGGCGAAATTGAAGGCCAAATCATGCTATCCTATGAGGACTCCACAGGCAAGCTCCACACCCAAGTCCTAGACTTCAACAAGGAAGTGGCAGCCGGCATGGGAGAAGAAGGCATGCCAGGAGAAAATGGAGAAATGGGAGCCTATGATCCAAATATGGATCCAAATTCAGGCCAAAACCAAGGCGGAGGATCTCTACTCACATCCCCATTTATTTGGATTGGCCTAATAGCCATTATAGTATTATCAGTAGTTCTTTATAAGAAGAAAAAACACAAAAAAGAAGATGAGGAGCTTCTAATAGACGATGAAGATTAGTGACAGGCTCCTAATGGCTCTAAGAAATCTCTCAAGGAGAAAGTCTAGGACAATTTTAACAGTCCTATCTGTAGTCATAGGGGCAACATCAATCATACTCATGCTAGCCTTCGCCAGCGGGATTTCAAATTCTCAAAAGCAGATGATAGAATCCTTTGGCGGCCTAACTAGCATTAATATTGTAAATGACCAGCAAGATGATAGGGTCGAGGTAAAAGAAGCAGATATTGACAAGCTTAAGAAAATCAAGGGGGTAAGGGCAGTAGTCCCATCCAAGGAATTTTGGTCAGATTTAATCATAGATGATGGCAAGTCCTACGCCCTATCAAGCGGTTTTGAAGTCATACCAGATGAGATTTTTGCCATGCTTAGCCCTGATATGTTTGAATGGGGCAAGACTCTAAGTTCATCAGATTCTGATAAAATAATACTCAGCCAGCAGGCCAGGGTTGATAAAATCGAAGTAATGCCTGGTGGGGGCTGGTCAAGCACTGGAAGTGCTGATGATTTTAATTTCAATGACCACAAGTTTACCATTAGACTTGGTTATATGGACCAAGAAGATGATGGGGTCCACTTTGGCAATGATGAGGAAAATAAGGAAAGCTCAAAGCCAACCTATGCAGATGTACCGGTAAAAATAGGCGGCAAGTTAAATAATGCCTCCCTGCTCAAGGGCTGGACATCCTACATCAATGAGAGCCTTTATAAAAAGCTCAAAAAGGAAGATGCCAAGCTAGAATCCCCACAGATGGGATCATTTGACGAAAAAACCGGTCAAGTCATAATCGACAAGTCAGATAAGGTAACCTATGAAAAGCTAAGGGTAATTGTAGATGATGTAGATAATCTTGAAACAATCGAAAATGACATAAAAAAGGCAGGCTTTAAGACCCAATCAGAGGCAGGCTCTGCAGAAGAGATTAAAAAGCAAACCATGCAAGTCACCTTAATCCTTGGAGGAATCGGGTCTGTGGCCTTTATAGTATCAGCCATAGGCATCATAAATACCATGCTCATGTCAATCTATGAAAGACAAAAAGAAATCGGAGTCATGAAGGTAATCGGAGCATCAATAGCTGATATAAGGTCCATGTTTCTGATAGAATCAGGTTTTATAGGATTTTTTGGAGGAGTAATTGGCCTTATGATATCCTTTGGGGCAGGAGCTGTCATAAATAACCTCACCCAAGGCGGAGGATTTTTTGGAGGCGACGGGGGAGAAATCATCTCCATAAGCCCAGGCCTTGCCCTAGTGGGAGTAGGATTTTCCGCCCTAGTAGGGGTCATGGCAGGTTATATCCCAGCAAGGAGAGCAACAAAGCTATCAGCTATAGAAGCCCTAAGGAGCAATTAATATTTTAATGAAAGATCACAGCTAGGCTGTGGTTTTTTCTGTAGTTAAAGAAAAGAGAAAATATGAATGAAAAGATTATAAAAGATAAATTAGTAGAAAATTTCCTAAAATATCTGGCAATCCCTAGCCAGTCTGATGATAAAAAGAAAGAAGTCCCATCAAGCCCTGGTCAGTGGGAGATGGCCAAGGTCTTAGGAGCTGATTTAGAGGACTTGGGCCTAGTAGATATAAAGATAAATGAATATGGAGTCCTTCAAGCTAGGCTTCCTAAAAGAGGTGGAAAATCTAGAGCTATTGGCTGGGTTGCCCATCTTGATACGGTCGATGTGGGCCTTTCTGATAGGATTCATCCTCAAATCATAAAATCATATGACGGCAAGGATATAAAATTAAATGAAGAAATCACTTTTTCGATCAAAGACAATCCCGAAGTCCTAGCCTATATTGGCGATGACATAATATTTACCGATGGGACTTCAGTCCTAGGGGCAGACAATAAGGCAGCTATAGCCAATATCATGACAGCCCTATGGTTTTTAAAAGAAAATCCAGATATCGACCACGCAGACATTTTCATAGCCTTTATCCCAGATGAGGAAATTGGCCTTAGGGGAGCAAGAAAGATTGACTTTGATGAGTTTAAGGTCGACTATGCCTACACCATAGATTGCTGCGAACTTGGAGAACTTGTCTATGAAACCTTTAATGCAGCAAGCGGTACTTTAAAGGTAAGGGGAGTATCTGCCCATCCTATGTCAGCCAAGGGCAATCTAGTAAACCCAATTATGATAGCCCACGACTTTATAGCCATGCTTGATAGGGCAAAGATGCCAGAAAATACAGAAAATAGGGAAGGCTATATTTGGCTAACAGATATAAAGTCTGATGTCCTAAATCTAAGGCTTGACTTTAATATAAGAAACCACGATAGGGAAAAATTTGAGGCTAGTAAGGAATATCTCTATAAAATAACTGACCTTTTAAAGGAAAGGTACAAGAAAGCTCAGATAGAGATTGAAATATCAGATGTCTATGACAATATAAGAGATTCTATGAATGAGGAAAATAAGGTTGCTGTAGAAAGGCTAGCGGCAATTTTTAAAAAACTAGGGATAGAAGAAAAAATAATCCCAATGCGAGGAGGTACTGACGGGTCCTTCCTATCAAGAAAGGGAATCTTTACCCCAAATTATTTCACAGGAGCCCACAACTTCCACTCAAATAAGGAATTCTTGCCAATAGATAGCTTTTATAAGTCCTTCCTAGTGACCTTAAATTTAATGCAAGATGATTTTTAAAAACAAAAGCCCAAAGCGGGCTTTTTTCTTTGAGATTTTCCTCATAGCCTTTATAGAAAGCAAAAGTATTTTCAAAAACCCTTTAGTCATTGAAAATAAATTGCAAGAGTCTATAATTAAATTAGGAAAATGTTTTACCAAGGAGGTATTATGTATAAAAGCCAGACAATAGATTTATTTTATCCAGGCCTTGAGGAATCGCCATATTATAGGATACCAAGCCTTGCTCTCCTTAAAAATGGTGATCTCTTGGCAGCAGCTGACCAAAGATTAGAAAGTGAAAGCGACTGGGGTGGCCTAATAGAACCGGCTCTAAGGATCAAAAAGAAGGGGGAAGATGATTTTTCAGACCTCTTTAAGGCCTTTATGGAGCCAAGATTTAAAGATGCCAATCCCACCTATACCATAGACACCAACCTCACTCCAGCCTATTATGAACCAGGCAATAAGGTCTACATGGTAATTGATAAGTTTAGGTCAAGCGGCAACTACCTTACATCCAAAAAGGGCACAGGTTATGTAGAATTTGGCGGTGAAAAATATCCGATTTTATTCTATAACAGCGGAAATACCCTCCTTTTTGAAAAGGCCCAGGATAGGTTCTACATAAAAGATGGCAAAGTATATGGGATGGACCATTCTCCAAGCCCATACAGGGTTTGTATGGAAGATTCCTATCCATTTGATAAGCTGGGCAATATTTATGAGGGTGATAAGCTAGTAGGAAATATTTATTCAGAATCATCCTTCCTTAGAGTCCACCAAACATCCTACCTATGGTTTACCTACTCAGAAGATGGGGGCAAGACATGGGCAAGCCCTGTTGATATATCCCACTTTGTGGCAGATGATAGGATGATCTTTATGGGAGTCTGCCCGGGAAGGGGCCTGCAACTGGCAAGCGGCAGGATCCTAATCCCTCTTTATTACACCACAGAAAATAAGGATGATATCTATGACTTAAGGGAGCATGCCTGCCTGATTTATTCAGATGACTTTGGCAAGACCTGGTCAAGGTCAAAGTCTGTAAATGATGGGGAAGGATACTCTGCCCTAGCTGGTAAAACTCTCACAAATACAAGTGAAAGCCAGCTAGTAAGACTAAATGACGGGACCCTAATCCTATTTTCAAGGACAACATCGGATAGGATTCTCTATTCATATTCATACGATGATGGAGAGACTTTTGAAAAAGCCCTTTGCCAGACAGATTTTGATTCAGAATCCTTCTGCATGGTATCAGTCCTAAAATATGACAAGGATGGCAAGGAATATATCCTAGTAGCAAATCCCAAAGGCCCAGGCAGAAATAATGGTTATATCAGGGTCATGGAAGTAGGCGAGGGAAATAAACTAAGGACCATCAGACAAAAGCAAATCACAGACACAAACTTCACCTATTCCTGCCTAGAATATACAGGAAAAGACGATATCTTCGCCCTACTTTTTGAACAAAGACAAAAGGATGGGTCAGAAGAGAAAGAGTTTTTAAAATATATAGAATTTGACTTTGAATATCTGATGAATTAGAAGAATCTTTAGCAAAAAAGATAAAAAATAAGGGTGTGTTTAAAAGTACTTTCAAAATGGATAAAAAATTTGAAAATATTTTTAATATGCCCTATAATATAGATAGTTAGGAAAATGTTTTTTAGGTATATAAGCTTATAACTTCAACTTTACATATATACTTAAAAAACCTTATCACGAAATCGAATTTCAAGGAGGGAACATGAAAAAGAATTACGTTTTAGGCCTAGCCCTATCAGCTATCATGCTACTAACATCTTGTGGTGGCGCAAAGGCACCAGAAAACAAGGAAGCAGGAGATGCTAAGCAAGAAACAAAGGTAGAAGAGACAGCAAAGACAGACGAGTCTAGCGAAAAATCTCTAAGGATGCTATTTGACAAACAAGGTGAAGGAACAAACTTCGATACACCTTGGTGGAACCGTGGAGATATCTATAAGGTTATAACCTTCAGATCTCTATTTAAGGCAAATCCAGAACTAACAGAATTTAAAGAAGATCTGCTAGATTCTTACACAATGGCAGAAGATGGAATGAGCTATGAATTTAACATAAAAGATGGCCTAAAATGGTCAGATGGATCTGACCTAACAGCAGAAGATGTAAAATTCTCAATCGAAGGTGCCCTAAAGGCAGCTAAGGTTAACTCAATTTATAAATCAGCCTTCTCATCAATCAAGGGAGCAGAAGACTACAAAGAAGGCAAGGCAGACGAAGTTGCTGGTCTAAAGGTAGAAGGCAACAAGCTAACAATGGAAATGGACAAATCTGTTGGTAACATGATTCCAATCTTATCACAATTTGCAATCCTTCCAAAGGCAGGCTTTGAAGGCGTTGATATGACAGAATATCACACAGCAGACTTCTGGAAAAACCCAATCACAAATGGTATGTACAAGGTTAAAGAAGTTGCAACAGATTCTTACCTAGCCCTTGAGCCAAACGAAAATTACGAAGGTCAAGCACCAAAAATCAAATCAGTAGTGGTAAATATAGTACCATCTGATGCTAAATTAAATGCAGTATTAGGTGATCAAGCAGACGTATTTAACTCAAAAGTTCCTACAGAAATCCAAGCAGTTTCTGAAAAAGAAAACTGGGAAGGCCAAACTGTAGACACACTTTTCTACTACTACCTAGTATTTAACCAAACAGGCAATGACCAAAGACCAGCTAGCGAATGGATCAAAAATCCTAAGTTTAGACAAGCAATCTATTACGCTATAGATAGAGAAAACCTAACCAAGAGCCTCTTCCCAGGTCTTGCAGAAGTATCAACCTTTGGTGTACCAGCAAAAGATGCTGACAACAAAAACGAAGAAGCTGAAAAATACGCTTACAATCCAGAAAAAGCTAAAGAGCTTCTAAAAGAAATCGGCTACAAAGCAGATCAACCACTAGAATTTAGATACTACATGGCTGACCAATCATCAGTTGACCTATATAACTCTATAGCTCAAAACCTACAAGATGTTGGAATCCCAGTAAACGTACAAAAATTTGCAGGCGATGCTACTCAAGAACTTATGGAACTAAGAAACTACGACATAGCCCTCAAAGGCCTATCAGCATTTGGCTATGAAGAATGGTACGGAGAATATGTTCCAGCTAATAACAACCTAGTAAGAGTATTTGGCGAAGAAGTTGGTAAAAAATACGAAGGTCTATATTCTGACCTCCTTCAAGAAACTGACAAGACAAAGAGAGCAGAAATCCTAAAGGAACTTCAAAAAATCGAATCAGAAGACCTATCAAAAGAATTAGTCTTCATGCTTAAAAATGAAATACTAGTAAATACAGACAATGTAAATACTAACGGAGCTAAGTTTACAAATCCATGGTTTGCAGCAGACATCGGATTTGAAAATTGGGAGCTTAAATAGTTATTCAATTAGGGGCGACAACTGTTGCCCCTTAAATTTTGAAAAATTGCGCTTTAAGGAGAAAATAAATGAAAAATGGCAATATTTTTAAATACATACTAAAGAAATTAATACAAATGATACCAATGCTTGTAGTAATTTCTTTTCTAATATTTGTTGCCCTCCAGGCTATGCCAATAGACCCAATCAACTACCTCTTGCCACCAGGCTCAGCTAGAGATCCACAGATGATAGCAGAGCTAAGAGCAAGATATGGCCTAGATGATCCAATCCTAATCCAATATGGCAGGTGGATCGGCCAGGTAGTTAATGGGGACTTTGGCTATTCTATAATAAATGGACAACCAATAAAAGATATACTAGCCCAAAAACTACCAGCGACAGTAGAGCTTGCCCTAGCAGCCCTAATCATTTCGTCAATCCTAGGTATAGTTTTAGGAATCCTATCAGCAGTCAACCAAAATGGCCCAATTGACTATATAGCAAGGGTTATAGGTGTAATTGGACAATCCATACCAGAATTTTTATTTGGTATAGTTCTCATATCTGTATTTGCCCTTTCCCTTGGATGGTTCCCGGTAGGGGGAAGAAATATATTTGGTATGACAAGCTTTTGGGATAAGAGCAAAAACTTAGTCCTACCAGCCCTAGCCCTATCCATAGCCATGATTGCAACAGTATTAAGGTATACTAGAAACTCCATGCTTGGAGTAATGAACCAAGAATATATCAAAACAGCTAGGAGCAAGGGCATACCTGAATGGAAGGTTTACCTAAAACACGCTTTCAGAAACTCCATGGGACCAATCCTAGTCACAATCATGCTCAGGATTCCAGGCCTTATAGGAGGTTCTGTAGTAATAGAATCAGTATTTAACTGGCCAGGCATAGGCTCAACCCTCATGGGAGCTGTAACAAGCGGTGACTATCCGATAATAATGGTCACAACCCTACTCATAGCCACAGTTATGCTTGTAATCTCCTTCATGGTAGATGTTCTAAGTGCGATTCTTGACCCAAGAATAAGATTGTAGGTGAAATTATGACAGAAATAAATCTAGTAGAGAAAAAAGAAAAAAAGTCATCCTTGGCAAAGAGGTCTTTGCAAAAATTCTTATCAAATAAATTGGCAATAGTAGGGCTTGTGATAGTCTTGTTAATGATCTTATCAGCAATCTTTGCACCCCTACTTGCCAGCCATGACCCAAACCAAATAGATATGGGTAAGCTTAATCAAGCCCCAGGCAATGGCCACCTATTTGGGACAGATTCCACAGGCCGTGACCTATACTCAAGGCTCCTTTATGGTGGCAGGATTTCAATCCTAATCGGTATATCATCAGCCCTCACCACATCCATCATAGGCACAATCTTTGGCCTAATAGCTGGATATTTTGGCGGTCTAATCGATGTCATCCTCATAAGAATATCAGAAGTATTGCAATCATTTCCTATGATAATTCTTGTCATGGTCCTTGTAACTATTCTTGGCCCTTCAGTATCAAATATGATCCTAGTTTTCACCCTCATAGGCTGGATGACAGTCTTTAGGATAGTAAGAAATGAAGTTTTAAGGCTAAGAGAAGAAACCTATGTAGATGTCAACAAGGCCTTTGGTATATCAGACTTTGCTATTATGTTTAGGGATATCTTGCCAAACACCCTAAGCCCAATAATAGTAGCAACAACCATAAACATAGCCTATTTTATACTCCAAGAAACAGGCCTATCCTTCCTAGGACTAGGTGTTCCAACCAATGTACCAACTTGGGGAACAATAATAAATGCGGCCAAGTCAATAACAGTCATCCAAATGTATAAGTGGCAATGGATAATACCAGGCCTCTTTATATCCCTATTTGTAATGAGTATCAACTTTTTGGGCGATGGCCTAAGAGATGCTCTAGACCCAAGAAATTAGGTGAAATATGGACAATATAATCAAATTAAGAAACCTATCCACAGAATTTAAGGTAGGAAAGAGATACAACAGAATAGTAAAAAACGTAAGCCTAGATGTTAAAAAGGGTCAGATCTTATCAATAGTAGGTGAATCTGGCTGCGGCAAATCAGTCACAGTCAACTCCATGGTCAAACTCTTGCCAAAGACAGCAAGGATAAGCTCAGGAAGCTCAGAATTTTTTAAGGAAGATGGCAATACTGTCGACATCCTAAAGGAAAAAGCCTACGGCAAAAAGATGAGACAGCTTAGGGGTAAGGAAATCGGCATGATCTTCCAAGACCCAATGCAATCCCTAAACCCAGTCTACACGGTAGGTGACCAAATCCTAGAAAATATCCTAGAGCATAGGAAGATTTCCAAAAAAGAAGCCAGACAAATCGGCATAGAAATGCTCAAAAAGCTTGGCATACCTGAAGCAGAATCAAGATTTGACAATTACCCTCACCAATTTTCTGGTGGTATGAAACAAAGGGTAATGATTGCCATAGCCATGGTAAATAATCCAAATCTTTTGATAGCTGATGAGCCAACTACAGCCCTTGATGTTACAATCCAAGCCCAAATTATGGATCTTATGAAGGACTTAAGAGATAAGGAAGGCAAGTCAGTTATCCTTATAACCCACAACATGGGCCTTGTGGCAGAAGTTGCCAACCAAGTTGCAGTCATGTATATGGGAAGAGTCATAGAGTATGGGGAAGTGGCAGATGTCTTTAATAGCCCAACCCATCCTTACACCAAGCTTTTATTAAAATCTGTACCAGTACCAGGCATGGATAGGAATAAGAAGCTATCAACAATTCCAGGCGAAACCCCAGACCCAGCCAATTATGTAAAGGGCTGCGAGTTTGCAAATAGGTGTGCCTATGCCACAGAAGAATGCCTAAAAAGAGACATTCCGCTTTTCAGAGTAGAAGGCAACCACACAGCAAGATGTCTCCTATTAGAAGGAGAAAAGGAGGTCGTAGATGAAAGTAGATGAGAAAATTATAGAAAAAAATGACGACCTATTAGTAAGAAACGAGATAAAAGATACAATCGTCTTTGATGTCAAAAACCTAGAGACCCATTTTCCAATCTATGAAGGCACCTTTTTTAAAAAGCAAACAGGAGCTGTAAAAGCGGTTGACGGGGTATCATTTAAAGTCAGACGTGGAGAGACAGTCGGAGTTGTAGGTGAGTCTGGTTGTGGAAAGACAACCCTTGGCAAGTCTATAATGAGACTAGAAAACCCAACTGGGGGAGAAGTTTTATACAATCTTCACGGCAGGATGACAGATGTAACCAAATTTAATAAGGAAGAGCTCTTTGATTTTAGAAAAGAAGTGCAAATGGTCTTCCAAGACCCATATTCAGCCCTAAACCCAATGAAAAAAATCTATGATTCCTTCAAGGCTCCCCTTGTTGCCCACGGGGTCAACCAGAAAAAGGACATAGACATGGTCATAGAAGATAGGCTAAAGAGAGTAAACCTAAGACCTGATTATATGTACCGTTACCCACATGAGTTTTCAGGCGGTCAAAGGCAAAGGCTATGTATAGCCAGGGCCCTCTGCGTGTCCCCAGAAGTAGTAATCCTGGATGAGCCGGTATCAGCCCTAGACGTATCAATCCAGGCCCAGGTAATAAACCTACTCCAAGGCATCCAAAAAGAGCTTGACCTAACCTATATTTTCATAGCCCACGACCTTTCGGTAGTAGAATATATTTCTGATAGGATAATAGTAATGTATCTTGGAAATATCATGGAAATATCTACCAGCGAGAAGATTAACAAAAACCCAGCCCATCCTTATACCCAGGCCCTCCTATCAGCTGTCCCAATACCAGTAGTGGGAGCTGACTCAAAGAGGATTGTCCTAGAAGGGGATGTGCCAAGTCCAATCCATAAGCCAGCTGGCTGCCCATTCCACAATAGGTGCAGCAAGTGCATGGATATTTGTAAGAGTGAAGTCCCAGAAAGAGTCCTAATAGATGAAGACCACGAGGTAGCTTGCCACCTATATAGCAAGAAAAATTAGAGGAGAAAATTATGAGCGAATTTACACTAAAAGACTTTAGGGGAGTAATACCAGCTGCCCTATCAATATTTGATGAAAATGAAAACCTAGACCTAGAAGCTACAAAAGAATTTACAGAATTTCTTTTGAAATTTGACATCGGCGGCCTATATTTAACAGGATCAACTGGAGAAGGCTTCCTCATGAGTGCTGAAGAAAGGGAAAAATCATCTCAAGCTGTAATAGAAGTAGCAAAGGGAAAGGTGCCAGTTGTAGTTCATATAGGTGATATAGGAACTAAAAAATCAATAGACCTAGCAAAAGCAGCAGAAGTTGCAGGAGCAACAGCCATTTCATCAGTTCCACCATTTTATTGGAGATTTAATAGCGAGCAAATCTATAACTATTATAAGGATATAGCAGAAGCTGTTGATATTCCAATGGTAATCTACAATGTCCCACTAGCAGGCATGATGAGTGCAGATATGATAAAAGACCTATCCCAAATAGAAAATATCAAGGGTGTAAAATACACAAATTCAGATATCTATCAAATCCCAGCTATCAAGGAAGCTTGCGGAGAAGACTTCATGGTTTATGGTGGAGCAGATGAGCTAGCAAGCTCAAACCTACTTATAGGTGTAGATGGTATAGTAGGATCATTTTATAACCTAATCCCAGACTTGTTCATCCAAATAAATGAGGCTATAGCTAATAACGAAGTTAAAAAAGCCTACGACCTTCAGAAAAATGCCGTAAGGATAATAAACTACCTAGTAGCAGGCGGCAATATGGTAGCAGGTATCAAGGCAGTCTTAAGAGAAGCAGGTATAAATGCAGGTTATGCTAGAAGGCCATTTATCAATTTCTACGGTGATGACCAGGTAAAACTTGCCAAGGGTCTAGTAGAATTGGCTAACAAATACGAGATGAAAGATATCTATGTAATAGATAAGCTAAGAGAGAAATATTAAGATGCCAGTACTTTGCCTAGACATAGGGGGCACAGAGATCAAGGCCATGCTTAAGGGGGAAGATTTTGAAAAAGACCTTCCAAATTTCCCATCCAAGGCAGGTACAAATGCCCCTGATATCAAAGAAGATGTCCTAAAACTCATTAAAGACCTAAATCCAGAATACAAGGTAGAAGGAGTAGCCATTTCTACAGCAGGCATGGTTGACTACAAGACAGGAATCATAGCAGGCCACGGCCCAACCTTCAAAAATTACAAGGGTTTTGATTGGAAAAAGGAACTAAGAGATGCCCTAAACATCCCAGCTGTAGTAGAAAATGATGTAAAGTCTGCAGCTATGGGCGAACTTTCTTACGGAGCTGGCAAGGGCTATAATTCAGCCTTCGTCCTTACAGTAGGAACAGGCATAGGCGGAGCCCTAATCCTAGATGGGAAAATCCACAGGGGTGCAAGTGGTCATGCAGGAGAAATTGGCTACATGCCATTTGAAACTGACAAGTTCGAAGCCCTAGCCTCAACCAGCGCCCTAGTTAAAAAGGCCCAGACCCTCTACCTAGACAAAGGCCTAAATAATGGCAAGGAAATATTTGCTGCCATTGATAAGGCTGACCCTGATGCAATAAAATTAGTCGATGATATGACAAAAATCCTAGCCAGGGGTATAGCCAATATCATGCTCATAGTAAACCCAGAAGTGATCATAATTGGTGGAGGCATAAGCGAGCAAAAAGAGAAATTCCTCGACCCAATTATTGAAAAGATAAGGACCCTCGTGCCAGAAAATATCTTCGCTTCTACAGAAATAAAGGCCACAGCCCTAGGCAATAAGTCAGGACTTTACGGGGCCTACAGCCTATTTGAAAAATCAAATGAATGAAAATTATGAATCAATACTCCCTCTAATTGAATCAAAGTATGAAGAATTAACTGAAGTAGAAAAGATAATAGCAGAATATTTCCTAGAAACAGAAGACACAGACCTAACGAGCAAGACAGTCTCAAACAAGCTTTTTATCTCTGAGGCAGCCCTAACCCGATTTGCCAAAAAGCTCAACCTTTCTGGCTATAGGGAGTTTGTCTATAAGTACCAGTCATCTAGACAGAGCAATTTTAAGAGGAAAAAAGACATAGGTCTACCTGTATTTGATTCCTATAGGGAAATCCTACTTAAATCCTACAACCTCTACAATTACAAGGACTACGAAAAGCTAGCCGAAGCCATGCTAAAAGTCGGAAGAATCTATATCTACGGAGTAGGATCATCTGGATATCTGGCTACAGAATTTGCCCAAAGGCTCATAAGGCTGGGCCTAGATGCAGAAGCTATCACAGATACCCATATGCTTTTGTTAAACTCAGTAAGGCTAAAGGGAGACTCTCTAGTCATGGGCATCTCCTATTCAGGCAAGTCCATAGAGGTGATAGATGGCCTTAAAAAGGCGGGAGAGAAGGGATGCAAGACAGTGCTTTTTGTAGCAAATGATAGTGAGAAGTGGGACCAATATTTTGATTTTGTAATCCTAGTAGCCCACAAGCAAAACCTAGAATATTCAAACATCATCTCACCCCAATTTCCTACCATGATCATGCTAGATATCCTCTTTAAAAAACTCTACGAAAGACGTCTCACCTCAGGAGAGGTCTATATGCAATCAGTTAATGAAATGTTAAAACTAATAAAGGAGAAGGACGATGGAAATTAATGATAGATTAAAAAATGGTCTAATAGTATCCTGCCAGGCCCTAGAAGATGAACCCCTCCACTCTTCATTTATAATGGGCAGGATGGCCCTAGCTGCCAAAATGGCAGGAGCAAGCGGCATAAGGGCCAATACAGTAGAAGACATAGCAGAAATCAGAAAAAATGTCGACCTACCAATAATCGGTATAATCAAAAAAGACTATGACAATAGCGAAATCTATATCACACCAACCATGGATGAGATAGATAAGCTAGTAGCAGCGGATGTTGAAATCATAGCCACAGATGCAAGCAATGCCAAAAGGCCAAACCACGATGGCCTAGATGCTTTTTATAAGGAAATCAGAGCCAAATATCCAAACATAAGGCTAATGGCAGACTGCTCAACAATCGAAGAAGCAATCCATGCCGATAAGCTTGGCTTTGACTATATAGGCACAACTATGGTAGGCTATACCCCACAATCAAAGGGCCACAAGATAGAAGCAGATGACTTTAAGATCCTAAGGGAAATCATCAAGGCCTGTGACCATCCGGTAATAGCAGAAGGCAATATAGATACACCAGAAAAGGCCAAGAGAGTCCTAGAACTGGGCGCCCTCACAGTAGTAGTAGGCGGAGCTATCACTAGGCCACAAAATATAGCCAAGAAATTTGTCGACTGCATCGACACCCTAAAGGATAAATAAGATTTAAAAACGGTTTTCAAAAATGAAAGCCGTTTTTAAATTGTAAAATTTTGATAAAATATATTTATGTTTATTGGTTATTTGTAAAATTATAATAAAATCTATTTTGTTTTGGGCCTTAGTTATGATAAAATATAAGTGAAGAAATATTTAAAAAAATCATAAAGACAAGGATTTAAGCTCTAATTCTTCAAAAATTTTGGAGAAAATAGATGGATTTATGCCTAGGGATGTTCGTAAATCTGGTATTTGCGAGGGTCCCTAGCTTTGTCTTGCAAAAAACACTTAGGCAAAGGCTAATAAAAAAGCTATAAAATTTACTAGGATACCAAGCTAATGAGTCAGGCGGAAAATGTTGAAATAAACGCTTTTTGCTTGAATTTGCGACCCGAAAATTATATAATAAGTGTAAGAAAATATGATTTGAAATATAAATTTTTATATATAGAGGCAAAAGGAGTATTTTTGTGAAAAAGCTCAAAGAGAAATTTATTAGAAATTATTATTATAGACCAGAAGTCTTATCAAGGAAGGGAGGGTTTTATGAAAGGTAAACTTAGCATATTTGCTAGAAAAACCTTCGCCCTAGTCATAGCCATGTCCATGTCATTTCCGACAGGGGTCATAGCAGCAGGCGAAGAAACGAAGACCTATGACCAGGCCACATCCATAATGGGCCTGAATGAAAAACCAAAAGAAGACAGTCACCAAACAAGACAAGCTGATAACACAGACAAGCTAGAAACTGATGCCTACATAATGGAAGCAAGGGCAAGCTTAGATCAGGACCTAGAAAAGATATCCTACCAGGTCGCAATCTCAAACAAGCACAAAGAGACAAGTGATAAGGACCTAAGCCTAAAATTCACCCCAAATCCAAACTCAAACATCACAGACATCAAAATCAAATCGGCCAAGGCCAAGATAGAAAATAAGCTAGCTGATATTGACATCAAAGAAAGTCTAAACAAGACAGAAATCCCAAGCCTACTTGCAGAAACTAAGTCCTATGATGAAATAATCATGGAAGTGGAAGCAAATGTTAGAAAGGCAAAAGATGCCAGGACCTATGAGACCTTAATCGGCCTAGACGATGGAGAAAACAAGCTAGACTTAAACTACAGGCTCATCACAAACAAAGAGACTGTAAGGGAAGAAAATCAAGAAAAAGAAATCATAAGCCTAGATTTAAACAAAGACCCTAGCCAAAACCTCAGGGGAGAAATCAAATCTGGCGAATTCTTAAGCTTCTTGCAAAGCACAGATGCCCTAGTATGGACAGACTACCTAGTAAATACCAAGGCTGAATCTGAAAATATGACCTATGACCTAAAGCTAGATGACAAGCAAGATACTAAGGATAGCAAAATCACCCTAGACTACTTTGAAAACACCAAAGAAGGATTCATCTTAAAAAAGGAATTCTCACAGGCAATAGACTTTGCAGATAAGATAGAATTTGAAATCCCAGCAGGCTACATAGCCAAGCTAAGCCTAACAACAAGGGTAGATAAGAAAAATACAAAAACAAAATCCTATAGGCTAAATAATAGGGAAGTTAAAAACCCTATATATATAGAAGGAAATAAAGAATCTTCTGAAAGTGATGACGAAGAAGGTGGGGAAGATGACCACCACGCCGAAATCAAGCCTGAGGAAAATAAGCAAACTGAGGATAAGCTAAATAAAGAAGAACAAAAGCCAATAGAAAAAGAAAAACCAGCTGATAAGCCAACAGAGATAAAAGAAGAGCCAGCTGATAAGCCAGCAGAGAAAAAAGCAGAGAGCAAAGAAGAAAAACAAACAGACACACAAATAACAGCCAAAGACTCAACTGGCAAAGACATCCCAGTAATAGAAAAAGAAAGCAAAGAAGAAAATAAAGAACAAAAAGAAGAAGGCAAAGAAGAAGAAAAAGAAGAAATTTCAGCCCTAGCCCTAAATAAGGACAGCCTAATCACAAGATTGGCAGGAGAGGGCAAGTTAAGTGCAGACCTAGAAAAGGCCATAGAAGACTTAGCAGAAGATTTAGATGCCTACAACCAAGGCAAAATCTCAGATAGGGAGCTAAAAGACTTCACCAAGGCCCTAGGACATAGATATAATATCGAAAAATCTGACCTAAGGACCTACCTAGAGTCAATCCTATCTGGACTAAATAAAGAGAAAAATAAGGCAGCTAACCTAAACTACGATGAAATAATCGCCTATGCCTACCCAGAAAAGAAAGACAATACCCAGGCAGATGAAAATAAAAAGACTGAAGAAAAAGCAGAAGAAAAAACTGAAGAAAAAACAGAAGCAAAACTAGAAGAGAAAAAAGATCAAACAAAAACAGAGCCAAAAGCAAATCCTACAGAAGATAAAACTTCAGTCAAAAAAGAAGATACAAAGCCAGCAGAGGCTAGCAAAGCAGTAGAGGCCTACAAAGAAGACCTAGCCAAGCTAAAAGAAGCTGCAAAAAAAGAAGAAAAGAAGGGCGGCCTAATCGAAGGCATCAAGGGCCTATTCGGCCAAAGCGACCTAGCCAAGGCAGATAAGGAATTAAAGGCGGCACTCGCCAATGACAAAAACGGCATAGAAGAAATCCAAAATCTCCTAAATAGCTTTGAGAAAAAATACAAACTCTCAAAAGCCGACCAAGCAAGATTAATGGAAAATAACAACGCCGCCATAGAAGCCCTAGTAGAAAAAGATAGAAACAATAACTTCAGACCACATATCTTTAAAGATACAGACTCACCTAAACTTAACCTAGATGGCAAAAAATTCCATATTCTAACTAGATTTGATACATCAAATGCGACTGGACCAATCCAACCCGGACAATTCTTTAATATTATCTTAGACAAGGCGCTTACAGTAAAACCGGGAACTAAGCTTGAGCCTATCAAGTATAAGGGAGAGGTTATAGCAGAGCCAAAATACAACTCTAAAGACAATATCATTGAATACAAGATAGTTAAGGAAATTAAAGAAAATACCCAATTCCCACTAAATATACCTGTAGACTACAATCCAGCTAATGTAGAACTTGATAAAGATGGGACCTTTACAGTTATAAACAAGGTATCAGGTCTGGGACTAATTGATCCACCAAAAGACCTTCTTCCACAAAAGGTAGATGTAAATGGTAACCCAGCAGGATCAATCATAGAGCCAGGCAGGAAAGATGTAACCCAAATCATCGAAGCTGCTGACTCAAACTACAAGATGGACATGGATGCATTTGCAAACCCAGTTATCAAAGATGGAGAGCTTCAAGGTTACAACTGGACTGTAAAAATATCATCAGATACTGACCTAAGTGAATTAGGCTTTAATGCAAACTTCACAGCAGTAAAGGGATCTGGTCTTGGAGAAATCTCAAGCAGAGATTCTAAAGTAACTTTAACAGATAACCCAATTAAGGGTAAATTTGGTATCCACGATTCCAAACACCATGCTCCAGAAAAAGGAGCTAGAGAAATAACCTACAATCTCTACACACCAGTCCAAGGTATGCAAGAAAAGTACATGATGGATATATCTGTCGTTCTTACCAAGAAGAAAGACAAAGCCGGCAATATGAAAGTAGGTGCAAAAAGATTTGTAGTAGATGGTTGGCCACATGACAAGGTCAAAGAAGCCACACCAACAAGAGCAGGCATCAACAACAGAACAACAATACTCGGAAAGTTCGCCTCAGAAACTAGTGCAGAATGGACAGTAACAGATGGGGTATCAACTGGTGATGAAGGTACAGACGAAAATCCTACAAAACTTCCTTGGGAAACAAGAAAATTAAGTGGAAATCAAACTATAACTTCTGTAAAAAGAGCTGTTTACCATATTGGTACAGATGGAAAGATGGCCGTTGATCAGGAAGAGAAAGAATTAAATAAAAAAGAAATACCAGGAGCAGGAACAAACCCAAGTACTAATCAGGCAGTTGGTAATATAGCAGTCTATGAGATAAAAACATCTATTAACCAGCCAGAAGACAAAAACCCACAAACCCTAGCTGGAGTAGCAATCTCCAAATACCAAGATGTAAATGTAGAACAAAACTGGAACCTAGGCAAAGATCTAACAATGCCAGCCATGACTCTAAAGGCAGTAGATTCTAAGAACGAAGATGATGTTCTAGGTCAAACTACAACTACTGAGTCAAAGGCAAACCCAGACCCAGCTAGTAGACGAGTAACCATACCAAATGTAAAAGTATGGAATATTCAAGGTGAGGGTAAGTTTTCTAAAAATGACCTAAAAATCAAACAAGACTTCCCTACAACGAACACTGATGCTAGTGGCAACCCAATAAATTATTATGAAAATAATAATTTTTATGACTTTAACAAAAAGGGATACTACATCCACAACAAGGCAACAGTCCAAAAATTACCAAAATTTGCAAACTTCACCCTTATTAAAAAAGATGAAGAAGGAGGTCCTCTACAAGGAGCATCCTTTAAGCTTCTAGGTCAGGGTGAGGCACAAGTTGTTACAGATAAGGAAGGTAAGGCACAATTTTCAAACATAGCCCCTGGAACCTACACCCTTATGGAAACCAAGGCTCCAAAAGGCTACAAGCTAAACCAAGAAAGAACTACTGTAAGCGTAGATGATGATGGAAGAATATCTACAAGTGGTTCTAGTGCAAAATTATCAGTAGGAACCAATCCTACAGTAACAGTAGCAGATCCAAACTACCCTGACTACATGAATGCCATGCAATATGCTACAAAAGATGAAAAGGGCAATGTCACAACCTATATCTTCCTAAAAGCTAATGAAGCAAGATCTGGTGGATCTACAAATAAGGACACCAGAATCAGCCTAAGGGTAAATGGTGGACAAATAGAAAACCCAGATGACGTACAGGTCTATGACGTAAACCCTGACTATTATAGGGATTCTGTAAGAAAAGCCATGACTCAACAGACGGTTAATCAAGACCTTATAAATCTGCTTGGACCAAGTGTCCTAAACGCCCCTAATAACAATAGAGTAATCAGGGGCACCCCAAATCATCCAGATCCTTATACAAAACAACCTGGTTATGAAATAACCTTACCTAAGGAAAGATTTGCGAGAGATTGGGGATTCCTGGTTGTAGCAAAATCAAAACCTTTAAATGGCGGCACAAATACCCTAAGCTATGACTGGTTCACTAGTGAAAATACAGGAGGTGAAGCCAAACTTCAAAACCAAACTGTTAACCCAACATCAATAGCAGAGGCTTCAAAGGGGACAACTATAACAGTAACAAACGAAGCCTTTGAAACTCGTCCAGTAGAAATAAGAAAAATTGACAAAAACGAAAAACCTGTAGTCGGAGCAACCTTTGAAATAAGAGATGAAAACGACGAGGTGATTTCTACAGTAACGTCACAGCCAGCTGATGAGAAAGGCCAAAATGCTGGTCTTGCATCCTTCGGAAAACTTCCAGAAGGAAAATATACCATAGAAGAAATCGCAGCCCCAGAAGGCTATGTTAAATCAGATGTAATATTCGAGGTGACAGTAGATGATTCTAAGCAAGTAACCTACAAGCCTAAATTTAAAGATGGGCAAGGATCACCTGTAAATGGTGAGGACTACTTGATAACAGACGAAGAGCAAGCCCAAGAAGAAGCTACTGCTAAGATCAAAAATGTAAGTCAATCTTTAGTAATAAACGAAGGTGACTCAGGAGATATAGGTGTTAGACCACAAGTATGGGAAGCCTATAGGCTTGAATCATTGAAGTACAACGCTACTATAGACCTTGACCAATCTTCACCAGGCCAAAGATTTTCTATCCAATTTGATAGAAACCTAGACTTCACCCAATACTTTGGAGAATTTCCAAAGCTAAATATTGGTGGAGTAGATGTAGCAGATCCATACTTTGACTACACAACCAACAAATTGACTTATGTATTTAACGACAATTCAATAGGTGGAAATACACAGGCAAAAATAGAACTTAAGGGTATTATCCCATCCAAATACTTTGCCCAAAATGACGGGACTTATAATTTTACAGTTACAGTCGCACCGGGCCAAAAAGGAATTACTGGTCAACAAACCATTAATACTGATGTAGTAGCAGACTACGAGCAATACGACTACGATGGTAAAAACGTCCAAGTACCACAATCATACTACTTTAGAGATGTATACAAGGGCGAAGATGGCAAATGGTATGTAGCAGTACTCGCCTACTACAATCCGGTTCATGTTAGAACAACAGGCCAAAAAGAGCTTAAGTTCAACTGGTTATCAACCAACTACCAGGGAGCAACTAAAAACTTCTTTACTTGGGAGGGTAATGGTAACAAACCAGCTTTCTCCCTAAGAGATGTTAAGATTTATCGTACTTCACCAAATATGGGCTTGATACATGCAGGAAATTTTGATAAAAAAGTCAACTACAATATGCCCCTATCCTACGGTGTAAGGCCAAGCCAAGACCCTGCTAAGTACAACTTGGTATATTCAAAGGCAATTGACCCAAGATATCCTGTAAATAATGATAGACAAGGATCAATTACCCTTAACTACGACCCAGGTCAAATTCAAGACTTTGGTGTCATCACAAAAAATGCACCACTAAAAATTAAGATGCCAGCAATTGACAATAGGAGTAAGGACGGATATATCATAGAGCAGACCTTCAAGATTGATGACTTATATAGCTTCAACAACCTATGGAGAGTCTTCTGTATGACAAACAATGATTTTAAATCATCCTTCATCACCAGAGCCAACTACAACAAGGCAACAGGTGACCAGGCAGGCGGCGAGCTACCTAAATTCTTCAGCCAAAAGGTAGCCCTATTAAATAAAAAATATGTACCAGGCTCATTTAAGATCAAAAAACTTGATGAATCTGATAGGAGCAAAACTCTACAAGGAGCATCCTTTAGCCTAACAGATAAGGATAATAATGTTATTTATAGGACATCAGGTCAAGATGGTATAGCCCAATTTTCTAACCTAAAACCAGGTATCTATACTCTTAAGGAAGAAAAGGCTCCAGATGAGCATATTAAGTCAGACAAGACATGGAGAGTAAACGTCGGTATAGATGGTGTTGTAACTATAATTGAAATAGGTCTTGGAGCAACAGGGGAATCCCTAGTTGGAAAAGATACTATAGAACTTCCAGTTACAAACAAACCAGTCGCTACAGAATTTAAAGTTTATAAGAAAGACAATGAAAATGTCCCACTCCAAGGAGCTAAGTTTAAGATTACTACAACTGACGGAAAACAGGTTATTACCACAGGCGAATCTGATAAAAATGGTATAGTTTCATTTGATAAAAAGCTTGAAAACGGAACTTATCTATTAGAAGAAGAAGCTGCCCCAGCTGGTTTCAAAAAACTTGACAAGAAATGGGTAATAGAAATCTCTAACAATAAGGCTAGAGTCTATAACTATATAAAGGGTCCAGAAACAGGAACTGACCCTAAGGTAAACAAGTCCATCCTGGGAGTAGAAGGAACCAAGTGGGTAAATGTATCAAAAAGACCTACTGATGGCTGGAACCTAGGAGATAACAGACAGTCAGGTTACTACAACAACTATCCTATTCCATTCAAACTAGGTACAAGAATTGTAGGTAAAAATACCAAGGACCCTAACAATAAATATGTAATCCAAAGATATGTAATAAACCCAGAAGCTGATTCTCTAACCCTTAACAATGCATCAATCCACAGAGAAAAACCATGGTTTACCAACATGGATTGGTATGCTGGAAATGGGTCTTACAAGATTTTTGAACTTGATAAGGCAGTAGATGGAAATGTAGAAGATATCAGACTTGAAAACTACAGTTTGACAGATATCACAAGTCAAATTAAGACAGAGAGAAAACTCATATCAGGTGATAACAGACTATACCTAGACTTCAAAGACAGACAAATTACAAAACCTATAGTAATAGATGTCAAAATACCTTACACATCAGAAGACGGTGGAGTAGGTACAGGTATGGACCTTCAAACAAACAAGGGTCTATTCTGGAAGTCTGACTACTATAGAAGAGCCGACCGCATCGTGGAAGGAGACCCTGTAGTAACCAAAGGTGAAGGGGGAAATATCAAGGGAGCCTATATATCAGAAGGATCACTTGATGTTAACAACGAAAAAATCGTCCAAGAATTCTCCTTCAAAAAGGTAGACGACGGTGGCAACCAAACAGATGCTATATCAGGTGCAACCTTTAGCCTAAAGGGACCTAAGAAGTCTGACCAAGATCCAGGCAAGGAAGTTTGGAAGAAATCTGGCAAAGACGGTATGGTCAAATTCGACAACCTTACCCCAGGTATCTACCACCTAACAGAGTCTGGAGCCCCACAAGGTTACGAGAAATCCAACACCGATTGGACAGTAACAGTAACCAAAGATGGAAAAATCTATATCAAGGATAATCACCCAGGTTCTACAGTCCCAGACCAAGGAGCAACTTGGCAAAAGGTAAAAGCTGGTACAAGTGGAACTAAAAAAGGATGGTCAAAATTTGGAGACAATATTCCTTATACCAATAGACTTGATACAAGGATTACAGAAGTAAATAAGAAGGAAAATAAGTTTAGGCAAGTTTATATAATAAATAAAGGTCCTGAAAAACTTCTTAACCCTTACTTTGAAATCCACTCTCAAGAGGAAAATAGACCACTAAACTTATCTAACACAGAAATAATATCCTTAGTTAAAGTTGGAAGTGCATCAACACCTGAAAACTTGATAAATCAAGGTGAAAAAGTCGACTACGACACACAAGTCTATGTTAAAAAAAATAATCAAGAGAGAATCAAGATTACGCCTAAAGGACTTCCTGATTATGCAGAACAAACTCTAGCTCTTACAATAGAGTCAAGTCTTGGAAATTCTGGTAATATAGGTACAGGAATAGATTTTGTAAACTATAATGGTTCTAATCAATACTGGATGACTGAATTCTATGAAGACTTTAGTAAGATTCAATTAGAAGAAGCCACATCTAGGTCTGCTAATAAAAACACCAGAACCTATGTAGGCGATAGGGATGCTTCAGGAAGAGATACAGTAATGTATGCAAATCCTACATCAAAACCAGTCCTATATTCAAACTCTGGACTAATGGAAAGATTCCTTGGCCATAGCCTACTAAACTCACCAACCCCACCAACAGACCTAAACTCCACTATGAACTTTAGGGCAAGAAGTATAAACACCTTCGCAGATGGCCTTGGAATAGGTGATGAAATAGTAGGACCAGCTTTAAGAGCAGATGGCTGGGAAAAAGTAGATCCTAACAGATCTAGAAATAAAACTACAAGCTCTACTGGTTCTAATAACAAGACAAAGATAACTGAGATAAACAAGTCAGAAGGTAAATATAGACAGATTTTCTTAGTAAATGCGTCAGGTGAAGCTTCTTCAACTACTTCGAAGTTTGATTTCCACGCAGAGCCACTTAAGAGAAGTATTTATGCAAAACAATATTATAGTAATCCACCTAATATTAAAGTTTTAAGCATAAGGCCAGTAGAAAGCACATCTACCATAGACAATATTAAATATATTGGAACAGAAACCCTGGGCATTAAAGATGAAGGAATGACTGATGCTGGACAATATAAAAGATATAACTTCAGACTAGCTAAGAATGAAAGAAGACCTTTTGTAATAGAAGTAGAATACGACTATCCTAAGTCTGGCGAAATAGGATTAGGTCTGGATTACTTTACCAATGCTAGATTTGAAAGCACGAAAACTTGGGCAGCTGAAAAATATGGCAGTGTAAATGATATCAATTACAAAACAGTAGGTCCAAAGACAGAAGTTAAGGAAGAAGAAGTAAGAACAACCCTTCCAATTCCTAAAGATCCAGAACGTAGACCAAACGCCAATATGAAAAAAGGCGAAGAAAAAGAAGTTTTTGCGGGTCAAGAAGGTTATCAAATTGATATCTACAAGGTAACTTATATTGATGGAGTAAAACAACCAAATCCAGAATATGTAAGAACCAAAGAAAAAGTTGATCCTAAACCAAGAGTTATAGAATATGGTACAAAGGATACGACTTCTCAAACTTATTCAGTTTGGACAAATAGTACAAAATTAAGTGCTAGTCCAAATGAAAATGTATCAGCAGGTACACCAGTTACAGTTAAAGTAACCCCAGGGCCTAATGAAGAGTTAGATACCTTAACCTATAGTGATGGTAAAAAGACTGTAGACATAGATAAAGACACAAAAACATTTACAATGCCAGCATCAAATGTAACAGTAAATGCTACATTTAAGGCAAAACAAAAATACTGGATTGGTATCAATGGAGACACAAGATGGGATGTCACATTAGACCCTCCATATCAAGCTAGTAAACAAGCTAGCAAAGGAGACATAGTTACATTTACTGCTACACCTACACCAGGAAACAAAATAACGGAAGTAACTGTGAAAAAATCTCAAGGTGGAGACGTTCTATCTGGGGTTGAGTATGACCCTGTAACTGGTAAGGGTTCATTCATAATGCCAGATTATTCAGTTACTATAGCTGGTACAATTGTAACAATACCTCAAGGAGAAAGAACAGCGTCTGAAGACAGAACTGAAATTCTTAAAAAAGAAACTAAGGTTACAATCGATCCAAATCTTGCACCAGGCGAAAGAAAAGTAGACAAGCCAGGTTCTGATGGAGAGGTAAAAATAAGGTATACTGCAACTTATAATATTAAAAAAGCTGGTCTACAAGAAGCAACAGCTCCAGCAGACTGGCCACAAGATGTTGTTCTGGCTCTTCAAAATAAAAAGGAAAGTAACGAAATAATTACTGCCTATAACAAGGTAGAATTATCAAGAACTGAACCAGTTGCAGAAGAAGTTCGTGTAGGAAAATCTGATGACCCAATTGATAAGTTTGTCCCAACAGAAGAAGATAAGCTAATCAAAAATGGAGAAACTCAAGAACTTGTTAAGATTACCAATAAAAAAGCTGGTATTACTCTTAAGATTCTAAAGAGATTTCCAGGTGGTGAAATTCTTCCAGGTGCTAAATTCACACTTCATAAGATGACTGATAGTACCTATTCAAAAGAAGATACAGGATTTGGAGAACTAACAGCAAGTTCTAAAGAAAACGGTGATGTAATATTCACGGATCAAGGTGGAAATGAAGTTAAACTTCAAAAAGGTTACTACGTTCTAAGAGAAATAAAAGCTCCAACAGGTTATAAGAAAAGTACAGCTGATTGGAAGATTGAGGTCAAGGATAATGGCGGTAGGATGTATGCCGAATACCAAGGACCAGAAGCAAGTCCATCAAGCTTTATAAATGATAATACGAAGTCAAATGCAGGATATTCAGCTGATAATGCTGGTATCAAGTATAAGTCAAGGCTCACCTATATAGATCCAGAATCTAAGACCTATATCCAAAGAATCTATATAGATACAAGAGCCTACTCTGGAACGACTCCTCTAAACCTTCAAATCACACCGAAGTATAAGAGAGAAGAGATTGATACTCCAGGAGCTCCACCAAAAACTATTAAAGATGGTGTAAAGACTGCTTACTTCACAGCTTATAAATTATCAAATCCAGAAGATTTCAGTAATATGAATGACCCTAAACTTGATAAGATTATAAGAACTTACGACCTTGCAAATGATAATATGTCTATGATAAAGACAGCTAGGTGGAGACCATTTGACTGGGGCTTTGACGAAGATCAACTAAACCTAGACAAGGGTGTCTATATAGTAGACGTAGAAGGCTTCTATGATGATGTTATAATCACAGGCAAGTCTGACAAGGATGATAAGTATGATATCCCACAAAAAGACTTAGGTAAGATTGACCTTCACGTAGACTTCTACAGTGGAGAAAGACAATTTAAGCAATTAGTATTTGATAAAGAGCAAAATAAATTTGTTTATAAAGCCTTTAAGGGTGCATCCTACCAAGGCGGTGCCGAAGCTCTTAGACAAAGGTATGAAGATAAACTCGTCGCAGCTGGTTACTCAAAAGAAAATGCTAAGAAAATAGCAGATGAGTGGGCAGGCAAAAAAGATGAGGGAGCAAAATATGCTAATTTCGTTGGCAAAGAAGTTGAATTAAAAGGTAATAAGTACAAGACTGGTTATATAGATCCAGCAATCGGAAATCCAACTGTCCATGCCGACACATCTGTCAATCTTAACCCACTTTATAACTCAAAGAGCCACCAAGAAATACCAAGGGAAGGTCTTGAGTTTATAAATGAAGAAGAAACCTTCAATATTACCTTCTCAAAACACGGACGTAAGGATTCAAAAGACGACGTAAACAGCGAAAAGGTAACAAAGAACAGGCTAGAAGGTGCAGTCTTCAGACTAGAGGTACGTGGTCCAGGTGGTCAATATGAACCAATGCCAGGTACAACTGTAGCATCAGCCTTCAACGGTTACTTCGGATTTAGGGGACTAAAACCAGGCCGTTATAGACTAATGGAAGTAAAGGCTCCAGAAGGCTACAAGCCAATCAAAGACCCTGTACTTCACTTCACAGTTGCCTATGAAAAACCAAAAACGAATGTACAAACTGGTGAAATTACACCAGGAAGAGGTGTTGTAACCCTCGAGTATAACGAAGGTAATGGTATCTTTGAATACGCACCAGATAAAAAAGGTCCTGATGGAAAACCAATCACACCAGAAGATGGTAAGCTAGTTGACTATGTAACAAGTGCTACTGCCAAGAACATGGGTAAGATTATCAACGAAGTTCCAGGAAAAGGTAAGGTAACCCTTACTAAGTACGATGACGATAAACACCTACTTCCAGGCGCAGAGTTTAAGCTAACTAGAATTAGTAGACATATAACAGATGAAGATCAAAATAAAAATGACGGAGTTTATACAAAAACTGTAGGTCAAGATGGAAAAATCGTCTTTGACGAACTTCCAATCGGCCAATACGAACTAGAAGAGACCAAGGCTCCAAAAGGCTACCAAAACAAGGGTAAAAAATGGAGATTCACAGTCGGTGGTGTTGGACTAGACCCATACATCAATGACAGTGATGTCGGAGATAGAGATATTTCTAAGAGTATAGAAATGACATCAAAAATGTCAGTTCTAAGACCTGATGGAAATGATGGAACAGAAAATGAAGGAAATTCAAAGATTCACCCACACAAGGGTCATGCATTATCCTTCGATAATACTTTCAAGATAAAGGATGACACAGCAATAAAAGCTGGCGACTACTTTACAATTAAGTTAACAGACAACATCGACCTTGAAGGAATAATGAAAGAAAAATCTCAAAACCTAGACTTATTCGCAGATGGAGTCGGTACAATAGCCAAGGCTAAGTATGATAAGGAAGCGGGAACCCTAACCTATGTCTTCACATCATACGCCGACCAATACAACAAGACTGATTTTGCTAATACCATCACAGCCCATATCAACCTTTATAAGGTCAAAAATTCGACTAAAAACGTACAAGTTGGAATGGGAATAAGATCATATGATACAGAAAATAAAAATTATATTTCTGATATTAAATATAATAATATTGATGTAGACTATGACCTTAATATGGCAGAAATCTATGGCCTAAATATGACATCAAAGATAGTAAGCTTTGATAGGGAAAGCGGAGAATTTGTTCAATACTTCTATATCAATAGGGATATGAAAAGTTCATCTGACCCTGTAACATTTAGGTACAAGCCAAGTGAAGATGTCAAAAACCTAAGGGTAGATGTTATAAACCTAAAACAAAATGGTTATAACTATTATAATTACAACACTTTTAAGAGAGATACAATTCAAGATTTTGTAAATCAAGACATGCCAAAATCATTTGGTGTGGATGAATCAAGTAATAACCTCAACTGGCACAGCTGGTATGGTTATTACCAACCAAAGGCTGATGAAAATGTAGATATAACCCTAGGACCATATAGCGAGTATGACTCCTTTATCTTAAAGGTAACAGGCCAGGTAGATAAGAAGGATATCGCATCTTACGATACCTACGCAAAACTATTTAATAAAGTTTACACTTACGATTATTATGGCAATGTTAAAAATGTATATGAACAACCATATGTAGAAAGAACAAATGGAGTTCGTATCTTTGAAAACAAGACCTCAGCAAGTGCTAAGCTTGAAATAGATGCAATCAACCCTAAGAATGAAATAAACTTCAAGAAGATAGACCAAGATGGTAAGATTCTACAAGGAGCTAAGTTCAAACTCGAAAGGTATTACGAAAACACCCAAGATGGTAAAAACTGGGTAGTGGTCCAAGGTTCAGAAAAAACTTCTGACAAGGACGGCCTAGTTAAGTATGAAAAACTAGAAGCTGGTAAATATGCCCTAATAGAAACCGAAGCCCCAGAAGGATACGGAAAGATAGAAGGCCATATAGTAGAATTTACCGTTGGTGAAGATGGAGTAATTACAAGACAAGTTGTCAAGGAAAAACCAGTAGAAAAGCCACAATCATTAATAGCATCGATAGGAGCTATGCTAAGCTCGACAGGAGATGCGAATACTGAAACAGTAACAGAACCTGTAAGTGTAGAACCAATTGATGTTGTAAACTACAAGGAAATCGAGTTTGAAAAAGTCGATGCCAATGATAATTCTAAGAAGCTTGAGGGTGCTGAATTTGAAGTTCATTACAAAGAAAAGGATACTGATAAAGATTACTCACCTCTTAAAGTTAAGAAGACTGTAAAAGGCGAGGAACAAGAAGTTATCATGACAGTCAAATCTGGCAAAGATGGTAAGTTCAGACTTCCTATCTCCAAAGACGGCTACTACGCCCTTGTAGAAACCAAGGCGCCAGGTGGTTATACCAAGGTACCAGGCAAGATTAGAGAATTTAAGCTAGAAAATGGCAAGGTCCAAACTTATGAAAAAGACCCAATAAAGGCAAGTCATAAGTCAAGTGATAAGGGACAAATCTCAAGCGAGATTATTTCCTATGACAAGGATAAGAAGACATTCAGACAAAGGATAATTATTAACCCTAACCACAAAGAAATTACTATTCCATCTTATCAGTCATATATCCGTATCAAGGAAAATGACTGGAAGATTACACCTAAGTATGGTGCAACACATAAAGATGGTATTGGTGGATTAGTCAATGTAGCTATTCTTAAAAAGAATCCGGACGCTAATAAAGGCGAAAAGAAATCTATAGCTGAATTAGAAACAAAAGACTACAGGGAAGTTGACGCTGTTAGCTTTACAACTGCCGGTAATATCACAGGTTCAAGATATGGACTAAAGGATATGCTTGGTGAAACATCTACTACAGATGAGCCTCTTACAACAACAGATGCAATTGTAATGGAATTTTCTGGTAAGTTAGATGATAACAACAATACAGGTGCAGCAGACCAGCTATTTGAATTAATCTTTGATTCAGCAGTAGAGGATAATGTTAATGATAAGCTAAATGTCAAGGCTCTAGCAGAAAATAAACCAATCTATGCAGACCATGATACAAAAGCTCCAATCCAGGTAGAAAATAAAAAGGCAGAATACCCATTCACAAAGAGTGTGGGAACAGCAATATTTACAGCTATAGGATTGTTCTTCATGGTACTAGCCGGATATTACTACTCTAGGAAGAAAAACAAAAGATTAGAAATTGGAAACAATTGATAGTCTGAAATAAAAAAATATTTTTACTGACTCCAGTCTGGTTAAGGCCAGATGGGGTCATTTTTTTGTTGGGCTGATTAATTGGAAGATTTAAATTTATCTGGCCAGTATTTATAGGATTCCCCTCACTAGGCTCGTCTGAATGATGGGACTCTCCCACCCCGAACGAACTTTGTGAGGAGGGGTCTCATAGTTCTTTATAAATAGGGATGAGTACCTACATCGGGCCATGTAAGTACTTAATTTCAATAGACCAATCACCGATGTACTCACAGACCCCTCAATATAAAGAACCATGAGATTTCTCGCAAAGCTCGAAATGAGAGGGGTACTTTCGCCATATGTGATTTTAATTCCTTAAGTGTAATACAACACTCACAAAACTATTAGGAATTTAACAAACCACGGACCCAATACCCCTATGAATCAAACGAACTCCCACCCCGACAGAGCAACAGCGACGAGGGGTCTCATGGTTCATTATAAATAGCGATTAGTATCTACATCGGGCCATGTCCGTACTTAGTTTCTATAGACCAATCACCGATGTATTCACAGAACCCTAAATATACGAAACCATGAGATTTCTCGCAAAGCTCGAAATGGGAGCTGGTGCTGGTCACTTATTTTTTCTTGAAATAGAAACGGAATATTGTATTTATAATAATTTTAGGAATCATCAAAATTTGAAAATAAACTTCCCCTTATCATATAAATATAATATAATAAAAGAAAAGGAGTTTAATATCATGTACTACGTCTATATCCTAATAAACAAAGACAATTACAGAACCTATGTCGGTCATACCCACGACCTAGCAAAAAGAGTCTGGGAACATAAAAATCACGTGGATCCAAATTCATATACAGCAAAATATAATATTACAAAATTAGTATATTACGAATACGGAGAAGACTTCTATGCCACTAGGTCCAGGGAAGATCAGATAAAGGACTATAGGCGTGAGAAGAAATTTGCCCTTATAGAATCCCAGAACCCTTATTTTAGGGAATTATATTATGATTTGTTTTGAGTCTTAAAAGGGGAGGAGTCGCATGGATTTGCCAGTGCGTCGGGCCATGTAAGTACTTCATTAAGTATAAACAGATCACCTATGTAAGTACAGAGCCCTAGATAAAAAGAACCATGAGATTTCTCACATACGTTCGAAATGGGAGGGGTGCTGGCGCCACAGGTGATTTTAATTCCTTAAGTATAATACTACCCTCACAAAACTCTTAAGAATTTAACCTACCACGGACCCAATACCCCTACGGAAAATACACCACCCACCTCGACAAAGCGTAGCGCCGAGAGGTCTCATGGTTTATTTTATAGAGGGATTAGTATCTACATCGGGCCATGTAAGTACTTCATTTCTATAGACCAATCATCGATGTAAGCACAGAACCTATGATAAAAAGAACCAAGAGATTTCTCACATACGTTCGAAATGGGAGTTGATGCCTATTACTCAATCTTTCCCAGGAGATATATGAATACATTCAATTAAATAGGAATTATATTGCAAAAAAACCGCCAGGATCATTTCACGCTTCCTGGCGGCTTTTAAATTTCTTATTTATTTTTCTTTACTTTTTTCAAAAATTTTTCCTTTATCTCATCGGCCCCATCGATTTTTAGGGCGAGTATTAAGGCTAGGTAAATAGCTCCTGCTAGGGCTATAGTAACCATGAGCCAGAGATTGCCTGGTCTTAGCTTGTAGAAGTAATTAGCAAATATTCCGAGAGCCCCTCCTGCGATAGATATCTTGCCTATATTTTTCATTATATATTTCATATCAAGCTTGCCAAAGTATTTGACATACATGATACTAGCAAGTCCTACTAGGACGAATTGGCTGAAGGTTGTGGCCATTGCTAGTCCCATAAGACCATATCTCATTCCTAGGACATAATCTAGGATTACATTGCAGATTAGCTGGCAGAAGGAGATTATGGTTGGGATTTTGGTGTTTTGCATGGAGAAAAATGATAGGTACAAGAGGTCTGCTATGGCTGGTCCTATCAGATAAATCGTATAGGCAAAGAGGACATCGGCTGTTCTTATCATATCCTCATAGGAGAAGGCCCCCCTCATGTAGACGAAGGAGATTATTGGCCTAGATAAGACCATAAGGCCCACTAGGGATGGGATGAAAAGGATCATAATTTTGACCATGGTCTTTGATGTTATATCTTTCATGCCCTCTAGGTCCTTATTTGCAGCTAGCCTTCCTACTATAGGATAGGCCGTGATTTGGAAGGGTACGATGAAGGTCGATGAGACTATCCTTAGGATTTTTAAGGCGTAGTTTATAACTGACACGCCTCCGTCATTGGCTACGATTGATGCAAAGGACTGGTCTACTATGGTTGATATGTAGACAGCTGCCATGGAAAAAATCGTAGGTATGGATAGGACTATGAGCCTTTTTACATCTTCTGATATTTCAAATTTGACCCTGGTTCTTTTAAAGCCTACCGCCCTTATCCTTGCTGGAAAGATTATAAATTGGAGGAAGTAGGCTAAAAATATGCCCACTGCCATTATATAAATATTTCCCTTTGATAGAGCCACTGTGATGGCTAGGATCACATTGAGGATGAGGAGGGGAAGGGCTGGGGTTATGAAGTCTCCCTTGACTTGCAAGTATGAGGAGAAGATTGCAGCATATATATTTGGGTACATGGTAAGTATTACTGCCCTCATAAAAAGGCTTGCTATCTTTAATTTGTCTCCATCATAGCCTATGGCAAAGAGCTTTACTACATATGGTGCAAAGACTAGGCCAAGGATTGTGATGACTGTGCACAAAAATAGGGAGAAATTTAAAAGGTCATTGGTAAATTCATCTCCAGCTGCCTCTCCTCTTTCCTTGCTGACCCTAGAAAAGGTCGGGATATAGGTTTTGGATAGGGCGTAGGTTATGACTGAAAATATGAGGGTGGCGGCCGTTGTAGATGTGTTGAAGGCATCTGTTATGGCGCTTGTCCCATAAAAGAAGGAGAAGATCATTTCCCTGACGAAGGAAAATAGCTTGCCCACTAGGTTTAGGACCATTAAGATTAGCGTATTATTCATATTTCCCCCTTCTTTTTTTAGCAAAAGATAGATAAGCAAATCCCTGCTTATCTATCAATCTTTGTCTTATTTTTTTCATCTAATTATCTAAGAATCTCTTCAAGAATTCCTTTGTCCTTTCGTTTTTAGGATTTTCGAAGATTTCTTTTGCACTTGCTTCTTCTAGGATGATTCCCTTATCCATAAAGAGAACCCTGTCTGATACATCTCTTGCAAAATCCATCTCGTGAGTTACTACTACCATAGTCATACCACTTTTTGCAAGACTTGTCATTACATCTAATACTTCTCCTACAGTTTCTGGGTCAAGAGCACTGGTTGGCTCATCGAAAAGTAGGATTTCTGGGCTCATACAGAGGGCACGGGCTATGGCCACTCTTTGCTGCTGACCACCTGATATCTGGCTTGGTTTGGCATTTATATACTTATCCATGCCGACAGATGCTAGGTATTTCATGGCTGTTGCCTTTGCTTGGTCTTTGTCGATTTTTAGGACCTTTTCCTGGCCAATCATGCAATTTTCAAGGATGTTTTTGTTGGCAAAGAGGTTGAAATTTTGAAATACCATGCCCACCTGGCTCCTGTACTTTCTCCTGTCAAAGGAGTGGTCGAGGATGTTAGAACCTTCATAGATGATTTCACCGCTTGTAGGCTCTTCTAGGAGGTTTAAGCACCTTAGGAGGGTAGACTTACCAGATCCTGATGAGCCGATTATTGTTACAACCTCGCCCTTGTTGACTTCTAGGTTGATATCCTTTAGGACTAGGTTGTCACCAAATTTTTTCTCTAAATTATTTACTTGAATTATTGACATTTGTTGCTCCTGTTGATGATTCTAGGATAAAGTCCCTATCGTTAAATCTTCTTTCTATTAATAGAAGAATTCTTGTAATTGTAAAGGTTAGAACTAGGTAAATTACCGCTGTTATGAGATAGGTTGGGAAGTATTGGTAGGTTGATCCTGCTACTGACTTAGACATAAAGAATAATTCTGTCACTGAGATTACGTTTAGGACTGAAGTATCCTTGATGTTTATAACAAACTCATTACCAAGTGATGGCAAGATTGTCTTGATTGTCTGTGGCAAGATTATATGGATCATAGCCTGAGAATTGCTCATGCCTATTGCCTTGCAGGCTTCAAATTGGCCAGCATTTACCGCATTGATTCCACCACGGACTACCTCTGATAGGTAGGCACCTGTGTTGATTGACACTATGAGGATGGCTGCAAACATGGTTGATAGGTCTATATCAAAATATTGTTTTAGACCGTAGAAGATGATTACAGATTGGACCATCATTGGTGTGCCCCTAAAGACTTCTACATAGATTGAAAGTAGGGCATTGATGAATTTGTGGAAATAAAAGCCGATTGGATTGGTCTTTTTATTTACATCTATCCTTCTTATGACAGCCACTACTAGGCCTATGATAAAGCCAAGTATTGTTGAAATTATAGCGATTAATAGGGTATTTACAACACCTTTTAGGAAGAGGTCCTTATATTGGCCCCAAATATCCTTCACTTCCTCAAAGAAGGTCTTGTGGACTTCTTCTGCTGTGGTAATTTTTACCATTTCGGTCATGATTTCATCTTGGACCTTGTCTATGTCTAGATCTTTGAGGTAGGCATTGACTTCTTCTGTCATTGGAGAGCCTTTGGCAAGGCCTACTGCAATTGTTGAGTCATCATCTGATGTCTTGAAGTTTTTATCATCATCAAATTTGATATAGGTTAGCTTTGGATTGGATGAAATAGCTGATTGGGCACCGGCTTCTTCTGACACATAGCCATCGAGTGTGCCGGCATTGGTTGCAGCTATCATTGTAGGGAAGGAATCCATTGGTTCTTGCTTGTCTACTCCCTCCATTTGGTCGACCACATCGGCATGGAAGGTACCAAGCTGGCCTGTAATCTTAGCTCCCTTAAAGTCATTTATAGACTTAGCATCCTTGTATTTTGAATCTTTTGGCACTACGACTACCATCTTTGCCCTATAATAAGGGAGGGAGAAGTCGATTTGCTTGCGTCTTTCATCTGTTGGGCTCATACCAGCAAGAATTGCGTCAATTTTGCCGCTGGTTAGGGCAGGGATTAGGCCGTCCCATTCGATTTTGTAAATCTCAAGCTTCTTGCCTAAGTGTTCTGCAATTTTTTCTGCAAATCTCACATCGTAGCCGTTTGCGTATTCTCCAGGCGAATTTGCTACCGGATAGCCACCATTTTCGTCATTAGTTTCTGAAAAGTTGTATGGGGCATAGTTTACCTCCATGCCAACTCTTAGCACATCTTCGCTTGCCTTAGCATTTCCTACAGGTATAAGTAGGATGGCTGCTAGCAAGGATAAGAAAAATCTCTTCATAATAAATCCTTTCATAATAATTTTTTGTACCATCAAAAAAGCCCCTATTATCCATCTTGGATAATAAGGGCGAAAATCGCGTTACCACCTTAATTTATGTATTTTTCACAAAACACACCTCTGAAAGTACAAACATACTCCTTTGCTATAACGTGCAAAACTCGTTCTTGGATCACAATCCCCAAGAAGACTCCAAGTTTTTATTCATAAAAGCATCCGATACCCCTTCCCACCATACGGGGCTCTCTTAAATCTTCCTCTCTTACTACTCGTCTTTTCAAAGTCTTTAATTTATATTACAAGCAAAAGAATAAAAGTCAAGTATAACATGGTAAAATTTCTTGGTGATAAGCTGGCTTTGATAGCAAAAGAAGACTAAAAATCTATACTATAGAAAGTGAAATAATTAACAATAGACAGCACAAGAATAAATACTTTACAAGGCAGGTAAAGACAAGCTTGTTAAGTTTAGGACTGATTATTTGCAGTAGGATGAGTGGATTTATGATACAATATATAAAAGGAGATTTTCATGGATAGACAAAAATTTGGGAGACTTATAAAAGACATAAGAAAAACAAAAGGATTAAGCCAAGAGGATGTAGACTGGCTATCTAATATAAGCAAAAAAACCCTATCAAGGCTTGAAAGAGGCGACTTCAAGGAGGCATCAATTAGCTCACTTATTGAGCTTTCAAAACTCTATGGGGAAGACATCCTAAGCATTTATATTAAAAGTGCTTACCATCCCTTTTTTTTACACCAAGAGATTCTATCAAGTCTAGATATGACGTGTAAGTTTATGGATGATAAGGACCTAGGTCTTCTTAGTAAGAAACTAGATATTGTAGAGGAATCTAGAGAATTTAAAAATAAGGAAGAAGAAATTAAATTTCTAAGGCTATTTATTGATAGACTTATAAATCCGTCTATGAGTAAAAATATTTTTAAAGATAGGTATGAAGATATATCCTTAAAAAGGACTAATAATATTTTATCAAATAGTAATTCAATGGTGGAGGATAGGATAATAATGGCCATCCTAAATGATTTTGGAGAATATAGAGGAGAGCAAGATAAAAGAGTATTTACGTCTATTATTAAGAGTGATAAAAGACCTATATTAAAATCTTTGGCCTTTTATTCTAAAACAATAGAAGATATAAAAGTTGGTTGTATTAGGGAGTCTGATATTAAAAAAATAAAACAAGTGATAAACACTATTAAATTAGATAAAGAGTTTAATATTAATGAAAATCTAGCTTTGTTTTATTACTTATTAGCCGTGGCAGAAAAAAGAATTAATGATTTAAATTACAAAAATTCCATAAAGAAATCAATCCTGTTGGCAGAATTTGTTAGTAGAAAGCAGATATATAAAAAAATTAATGGGTACAATATGAAATATATGCTTGATAAGTAACAGTATATTATATCACATATTAAGATAAATTACAAGGACACAAGTGCTATTTTAAAAATCTCTTTTCTTTTATTATAATAGACCTATAAATCGATTTATAAGTAAATGATTATAATCTGTAAATGATATGAGAAAGGATTTTAAATATGAAGAAAACGCTATCAATTCTTATCTTTGCGGTGATTTTTACAATTCAATCAATATTTTCACTACCTGTTGTTCAAGCAGCAGAAGATTTTGATGAAAACTATGGGAAAAGTGTGGAGTATGCAAAAATAGATGATGTTAATTATAGATTTAGTATAGATTCCAGTGTATCTTATAAAAAAATAGTAGTTGAGGATAGCCATGGCAATGTAGATACAATTTATAATGATTATACAGAAGGTAATATATATTTAAATCTTAATAAAATAGGTGATAGTGAGCGAATAGGATTAAATCCTAATGGGGATGAACATGATGATCTAATTACTCTTCTTGGTCTAAACAAATGGACTCGTATATCCTCATCTAGTCATTATGTAAGCTGGAAAAAAGGGACAACAGTCGCTGTTGTAGCCGCAGCTATAGCCTCTTTAACATCTGGGCTCGGGCCAGTGGGTGTCATAGCATCTATTGGTTTGTCATCCATATCAGCTTTGGCAGCATCTGCTATTGGAGGTAGATTATATGTTAGTTTGTATAATATGCGTGACAATTTAGGTAAAATGTATTATAGGTACGAATGGAGTTTTAAGGCGAGTACTGGAGAGTATTTTGGGCCCTACTATTATCTCGCCTAGGAGGTATGTATGAAGCAGATAAAAAATTTATCAAGATTTATTACTATAGTAAATATCATTATGGTCATAGCTTTAGTATTTATAATAAAGCCTTATGATCTGGGAATTGAAAATGCTAAGGATATATTTATAAAAATTCTATTGTTAATATTAATTTCATTTATTGTTATTCAATTTTTTATATATAGGCAAAAAAATAGTCTATAAGCTAAAGCCATCCCCTACAAAAAGGGGATGAGTTTTTAGTATCTTTCATAAGCTTTTAGTCAAATTCAAGCAGGTCTACTGACCTTTCATTATAAATCAACTTTTAATTAGAAAGAGAAAAAGAATATCTAAATTCCATTTTTAAGATCCCTGGTTTTCTATTTAGCATAAATTTTAAAAAAAAATCAATAAAATATAAGGAGCATATTTTTCTGTTGATATTTACATATGGTAAAGTAATTATATGAGTGTAGATGAGAGAAGATTAGAAATTATAAAAATTTTACAAAATAATAAAAAACCAATAAGTGGCAAGATTTTAGCTGATAGATTTGCTGTATCGAGGCAAATTATAGTTAAGGATATATCTATCTTAAAAGCAAGTGGTTTTGAAATAGATTCAACGAATAGGGGTTATAAATTAATTACAAGAGATAAAATCGAGTGGATAGTAAAGGTTAAGCATAAGAAGGAAGATATAAAGGATGAATTAAACACAGTTGTAGATTGTGGGGCTAATATTAAGGATGTTTTCATTAAACACGATCTTTATGGGATGATTAAAAAAGACCTATCGATAAAATCAAGAAATGGAGTAAGTCTTTTTATTAAGAACATGGACGATGCGCTTCCTCTTCTAGATCTAACAGAAGAGGTCCACTATCATACTATCGAAGCTTGCTCTATGGAAATTATTGACAAAGTACTTGTTAAACTTAAGGATAAAGGATATTTGATAGAATAATTTCCTGGTGTATATACAGATGAGATTTTTTGTGATATTATAAGTAATGAAAATATTATTTATAGAGGTATATCATGAAAGAATTTTTAAGAAAAAAGGGCATAAGTCTTAGCCCAAAAGTTTACTTTATCGATGCCCTGGGGGCCATGGCCTTTGGTCTGTTTGCTTCCCTTCTTATAGGGACTATTATCAACTCCCTTGGCAAGATTTTTGAGATTGCCTACTTTACTGAGAGAATTTGGCCATTGGCAAGCTCTGGAGCAGGAGCAGCGATCGCCACAGCCATAGCCTACAGCCTGGGTGCGCCAAAGCTTGTCTTATTTGCCAACACCATTGTCGGCATGGGAGCCTACGAGCTAGGTGGGCCTGTTGGGGTCTTTGTGGCATCAGTTATCGCTGTGGAGTCGGGTAAGCTCGTATCAAAGATGACCAAGCTTGATATAATCGTGACTCCCTTCGTGACGATTTTTGTAGGCCTTATAGTAGGTGATGCCATAGGACCTGGTGTGGCTAAGTTTATGGCCATGATTGGCGATTTTATTGTAAAAGCTACAGAACTTCAGCCATTTTTTATGGGAATTATTATTTCTGTCCTTATTGGCGTGGCCCTAACACTTCCAATATCTTCTGCTGCTATTTGCATGATGCTTTCCCTATCAGGCCTTGCCGCAGGAGCTGCTACTGTAGGCTGCTGCTGCCAGATGATTGGCTTTGCAGTTATTTCCTATAAGGATAATGGACTTGAGGGCCTTTTTGCTCAAGGGCTAGGTACTTCTATGTTTCAAGTCCCAAACACTATCAAAAACCCATGGATTTGGCTGCCACCAACCCTAGCTTCAGCTATCTTGGGCCCTGTGTCTACCCTTATCTTTAAGATGGAAAATACTCCACTTGGGGCAGGCATGGGCACAAGCGGCCTGGTTGGCCAAATAGGTACCTTCCAAGCCATGGGAGAGGCAAGTTTTTCTACTATCCTTACTAAGGTCCTTATCATCCAAATTATCCTACCAGCCATCTTGTCGCTCATATTTTATAAGATTTGCAAGAATAAAAAGCTTATCAAAGATGGGGATATGAAAATTGAATTTTAAGCACAAGCTCGGGTTATGAGACTCGGGCTTTTTCAATCCTTACAAAAATTTTAATGGAAATTAAGGCCGAATATAATATAATTACTTGTGAAGCTAATAGCTTTTTGCGTTTAAGAAAGGAAATTTTATGACAAATAGAAAAATGAACTTTGATAAGTTTAAAATACAAACTCAGCCAGCTACTGAGATTAAAAAGATAATAGCTGTTATGAGTGGTAAGGGAGGAGTAGGTAAATCATCTATTTCTAGCCAAATAGCCACACTTTTACAAAACAAGGGCCACAAGGTGGGTATCCTTGATGCCGATATCACAGGCCCATCCATAGCAGAGGCCTTTGGCATAAATGAGCCAGCTAGAGGGACTAAGGAAGGAATTATGAACCCTGCCAAGGCAGATAATGGGATTAAGCTTATTTCTACCAACATGATTTTGCCAAACAAGACAGACCCTGTTGTATGGCGTTCTTCAATCCTTACCAATGTTTTGAAACAATTTTATACAGATGTAAATTGGGGAGAGATTGACTATCTTATAGTAGACATGCCACCAGGAACAGGCGATGTTCCACTTACAGTCTTCCAATCCTTGCCAATAGATGGGGTAGTAGCTGTGGCAACTCCTCAGGGCCTTGTGGAAATGGTTGTTGAAAAATCAATCAAGATGGCAAAGATGATGGGCAAAAATATCCTAGGTATCGTAGAAAATATGTCCTATTTCAAGTGCCCTGATTGCGGTAGCCAACATGCCATCTTTGGCAAGTCTAATATAGAAGAAGTTGCCAAAAAATATGACATAGACACCCTAGTCAAGCTACCAATTGACCCATCAATTGCAGAAAAAATCGACCAAGGTATGGCAACAGAGATTGAAAATACCCTTCTTAACCCAATTATAGGAAAAATTGAGGCCCTTTAGTCATGAAAAAGAAAATACTAAGCCTAGTGGCAGCTTGCTCTATATTTCTAACAAGCACTGCCTTTGCGACAAGCTTTAACAAGTCAAACGACGACATCATCTACGGTGTGGCCTTAAATGACCAACAAAGAAAAATCGTAGACAATGCCATCGGTATAAATACAGAAGACTACAATGTTGGAACTGTAAATGGGGCTGACCTAAAAAAATACCTAGGCTATGGGACAGCTGATTCAAACATGATTTCATCAGTGACAGTCAAAAGACTTCCAAAGGGATCTGGTATTAGGGTAAATATCAAGACACCTGGCAATATTTCTCAAATCACAGAGGCCCAATACACCAATGCTGCCATCACAGCAGGCATAACAGATGCAGAAATAAATGTGGCAAGCCCAAAGCCAGTCACAGGTGAATCCGCCCTAGTAGGAGTCTATAAGTCAGAAGAATATCACGGCCAGAGTATTGATGTGGAAAGAACAAAGACAGCCCAAGAAGAGCTAGCAACTGTAATAGAAGTGGCCAAGGAAAATGAGGGAAAGGATGGCTTTGACTCCAAGGACCTCGATAAGGCAGTAATTGAAGTAAAACAAAGACTAGCCGACTATAAGGAAAAAAACGGCGAAACAGCTTCAAATGATCAGATTGCAATCTTTATCAAGGATGCCCTAAATAATGTAAATATGGGAGACATCCTATCAAATAATAATATCAATCTTTTGGTAAATTACTTTAATAACTACCAAGCTACTTCTGCCATAGATTCTAAGGAAGTAAGGGACAATCTCCTAAAACTAGGAAATGACCTAGGAGCCAAGGCAAGCAAATTCTACGCAGACAACAAAGACACCATAGATAAATTTGCCAAGGACAATAAAGAAAATATAGAAAAAATCGCCAAAGACGCTAAAGACTCCGGCCTACTTGATAAGATAATAGCCTTTATCAGGGACATTATAAATTCAATTATGGGCGGGGACTCAAATCAAAATCAAGATAATTAAAATTTACAATCTCCCGGTTAAAAGCTGGGAGATTTTTTAATGACTTAAAAAAACATTTTCCTATTTTAATTTACTGTGGTATAATGGTATTAAATAAAATATAAGGAGATCCTATGAAAAAACAAAAATTATTCGCCGCAGCCCTAAGCCTAAGCTTCGCTCTTGGAGCAATTTCTCCAGTCTTTGCTGATTCAGATGAACTTTGGACAATAGATGAGTTAGTAGAAGAAAATAATAGAAGAGCTGAAGAAATGAGGAAACTCATAGAAGAAGATGATTATGAAAATTCTAATAAGCCAAGCGAAAAATCAAACCCTCCTAAAAAAGAAGATCAAGCATCTAGTGGACAAGTAGTAGATGATGGTCCATGTAGTGAAAAAGGCGGACCTTCAATTGAAAAGGGTGGCTCTGGGGAAGTTGAAGAAGTACCAAAATCAGATGTAAACAATAATGTTACTAAAAAAGCAGAGACTAATGAGTCAATTAAAGAATTAAAAGAGGCAAGAGATACAGCTAGGCAACTGGTTGCAACAGGTAAATTATTGATTAAATACTATCCTAATACTATCAAAAAAGTAAGACCACAATTAGAAAAACTAATAAGACAAGCAGAGGCCCTATTGTACGAGGCTGATAGATTATTAGCCGAATATTATTAAACTAAAAAACAGACTTTTGTTAATTCAAAAGTCTGTTTTTTCATTATTCTACTATCCTTCTGATAGAGATTGGATTTCTTATTGGGCTTATGATTATGCCGTATTTTGGGCTTGATGCATGGACCATGTTGCCGTAGCCGTCTGCGACTCCTACGTGGGTTATGTTATTTAGGCTTGTTCCAAAGAAGACTAAATCTCCTGCCTTTTCCTGGCCAAATGGTATTTCTACACCATATCTTTGCTGGCTTTGGGCAAAGTGTGGTAGGCCTACTCCTATAGTCTCATAGATTTTTTGGGTGAAACCTGAGCAGTCTATACCATTGTAGAGATCAGTTCCGCCAAATACATAAGGGTTGCCTAAGAATTTGACTCCGTATGAATATAGATCGATTCCTGTCTGGCTTCCTTGCATGTGGACTGTGATTTGTGGGAGGTTTTCTGTAGCCTGGTAGCTTTCATTATTTGCTAGGCTATAAACAGGTCCCTGGCTAAAGATTGGGGCTTCGGTGTAGGTTTTGGAGTGGTTGAGCTTGTAATAATAATTGTAAAGCTCATCAATTATTTCCTGGCTCCTAAAGGATAGGGCTAGGTCTTTAAAGTGCATGTAGCCGATTTTTTCACCAGCATTTGCCTCTCCATCACCGACTGTAACTGTCTGTGGGCTAGAGTCCCTGCCAATTGTCTCTACGGGCACATCTAGGCCGTTGTCTGGCTCTGTGAGCATCCTATAAAGCAGGTCCTTGTCATTTTTCTTATCTACATTTAGAAATTCATTGTCAAAACGGCCTTGCTCATAGGATACCTTGACAAAGTCTCCTATGTTTACAAATTCAAGGATTGTCACCTTGCTTCCTGCCTTTAGGGTATAGGTGGTGAGATTTTCTGAATCATCCTTAGGATCTTTTTTTATCTCAGCATCACTTATTAGGGAGGTATGGTTTAGCTTATAGAAGCTATTTTTGTTTACAAAACCAGTCTTGCCTTTATATTCAATTTTATAGTAATTATCATCCTCGCTAAGCATATTGTGGATATCTGTAGCTTCGATTGTATCTGTCACATTTAGCTTGCCATCTATTTCTTCATAGAAGGATGCAGATGAGCCTACTTCCTTATTAAGCATGACACTATCTGCATAGGCCGGCCTTACAAAGGCGATTGAAGCTAGGATTCCTAGGCCTAGGAGAGTAAACTTCTTATTTTTAATCATTTTTACTCCAGTCTAATCTTACTATAATTTTATATAATATTTAAGAATTAGTCAAGTTTATAGGAGTTAAAAAGCTCGTAAGCAAAGTCTACTAGGTTTTTGGAATAATCATTTCTAAGATAGGCTGGATCTAGGTGGTTAATCCTAACCCTGTCTAGACCATCAGAATCTTTAAAAAACTTGGCAAGTCTCATAGCCCTGTCAAAGTCATCGTCTTCATTTATGAAGCTTTCAATTACTTCATCCATTATCTTATCATCCTTGGCATGGGCTGCGATTACAGCTTGGAGGATTCTCTCATCCTTTGGGTCTGCATAGGAATATTTCATAGAATCCCTGGCTGCCCTCATCCCATGTTCAGTGTCCCAACCATCGTTGACCCTTCTTGTATCGTGAAGGCTGGCTGCATTTCTTAAAACATCCATATCAGCATTATCAAGACCATAGTGAAAGCCCAAAATATGGACAAAGAGTATTACCCTTTCGATATGGTCTCTGCCGTGGATGTGGGATTTAAAAAGTATATCGTAATTTAACCTATCATAGCTATCTTTAAGCATGTCAAAATAAGAAGAATTTATGAAATCATCATAGAAATCATAGTTTCTAATCCATTCTTCATTTTCTAATATATCTATAATTCGCATAAGAGGCTCCTTTATTTTATATTCTGTTATATCTTTATACCCAATTTTGACTAATTTTAAGGCGAAATATGGGTGGATTTTATAAAAAGTGTGAAAGGGGTATAAATATAAGAGTAAGGAAAATTACAATAAGATTTGTAGGAGGTCTTATGTTTTTTGATAGAAATGAAATAGATGTAAGAATCAGAAGAGCAATCATAAAAAGCGAGAGATTTATAGGCCAGGGAGAGGTTGCAACATACATACCAGAGCTAGCAAATGTTGACCCTGATAGCTTTGCTCTAGCCATTACATCCATAACAGGAGATACCTTCCTTTATGGAGATGTCGATAAGATATTTTCTCTCCAATCCATATCCAAAATCCTGGACCTCTTGGTAGCCCTTCATGACAATAAATTAGAAGATGTCTATAATAAGGTAGGCAGTGAGCCAACCAGGTATGAATTTAATTCCCTAGTGCCAATTACAGATAAGCCAGCAAACCCCTTCATAAATGCAGGGGCCATCACAACCACCTCCATGATTATGGGAAATAATATAGATGAGAGATTTAAAAGATTGATGGACTTTTATAATATGATAGCAGGCTCAGAAACATCGGTATTTTTAAAGGATGTTTACGAATCAGAAATGGAAACATCTGACAGGAACAAGGCCATAAGCTACTACCTAAAGAGTAAGGGAATCTTTGATGCCGACCCAAGTGAGGTTCTAGACCTTTATATCAGGTCTTGCTCCATAGGGACAGATATAGAAAGCCTGTCTCACTTTGGGGCAGTCCTTGCCAATAGGGGCTACGGAATAGACAAAATCCAAGACCTAATACCAGAATCAATAGTATCAATCATTGTAAGCCAAATGGCATCCTGCGGTATGTATGAGAATTCTGGATCCTACCTGATGAATGTAGGCATCCCATCAAAATCAGGTGTAAGCGGGGCAATCCTTGGCATAGTCCCAGGAGTCTGCGGCATAGCAGTCTACTCGCCAAGACTAGATAAGACAGGCAACTCAGTAAGGGGTAAGGAATTATTAAAAATCTTATCCTACGAACTAAACTTAAATATATTTGTAAAATAGGAGGAAAAAATGCCAACACTTTCACTAGTACTTTATCTAATAGGCCTCATAGCCCTATATTTTGTAAAAATTCCAGCTTATGTATTAATAATACTTGCCATAGCAGTCTTTGGCCTAACCCTAGTAAAGCCAGAAAGAAAGGCCAAGGGCAAGGCCCTAGATTTAAAATTAACCCTAATAGGAGCAGCAATCTACGGGCTGACAATATTAATCTTATACTTCATAAGAACTAAGCTAAATATAGTAGATCCAAACGCCGACATAAGTAGCCTAATAAAAATAATCTTCAACGGTATAGGTATCTATTCTATAGTAAATTTCTTAGAAGCTAGAAATCTTTTTGAAAAATAGAATAATTTAGATAATAAAAATTAAGAATCTCGGGAATAAGCCCGGGATTTTTTCCTTTAAAATTAAAATCTAAAGTATAATTATATCCAAGGAGCAAGTTATGACTAAAAACCAAGACTTTGGAAAGCTTTTAAAAGATATCAGGATAGGAAAAAGATTAAGACAAGAGGATGTAGAATATCTGACTGGCATAAGCGTAAGAAGCCTATCTAGACTTGAAAATGGCAATATAAAGAGCCTAGGAGCAGATTCCCTTATCCTACTTTCACAAGCTTATGAAGAAGATTTACTTGATATATATTATAAAAATATTTTTGAAACAGACTATCTTTATGAAGAAATATTAAATAAATTGGGAGTAGCAAGCATCTTTATCGAAAAAAATGAAGCAGAAATCCTATCAAAGAAACTTTCTATAGTTGAAAATGATAATAAGTTAATGATGGGAAAAGAAAAAAATATAAAACTTTTAAGACTATTTATGGATAGAATACTGAATAAGGAAGTTGATAAATTCGATTTTAAAGAAAGATATGAAGATATTATATCAACAATATACAATAAATCTAATATCATTGATAGGAAGTATTCCACCATAGAAATGAGGATATTAGTAAATATATGTAATGATTTTAGAGAATATAAATCATTTAGTAATTATGAAATTTTAGAAAAAATATCTAAAGATTGCAATAATCATACTGTTAAAATGTTGATTTTTAATTCTATTATAAATAGACTTTATGTTGATTTCAGAAGCAAAGAAGCTCTAAGTTTAATTAATATAGCTATCAATGAAGCATCATTAAAAAAAGATGTAGAAGCTTTATCTTTATTTTATTATGATAAATTTATATGTGAATATGATTTAGGATATAACACCTATGAAGAATCAATAAATTTGGCTAAATGGAGTGCCAAATTATCCGGCTTTGAGAGGTTAAATGAGATGATTGAATTTAAAAGTTATAATTTAATGCTAGATTAGCTTATCAATTGAATAAACTTCTATAATATCATATTCTCTGTCACCAGATAGGTTGCTTGGTAAAATCAATACAATTAATAATAGTGTAATATATAAAGCTTTGAAAAATTTGTTCATAATAAATCCTTTCTTAAAATCTAAACTAATTATATAATATTCAAAAAATTTGTACAGGACACATGTATCCTGTACAAATTTACAGCTATACTTTATAGTATAGATATAGATCGATTTATTACTTACTTTGTTTTGAAAGGATATAGAGTCCGTATAATTGTGAAAAAAGAAAATGTCATTTGATACCCAAAATATTACAATACGTCTTCTAAATTGTATATTAGAATGAAATAGTAAATATTGTGCTAGTAAATTTTACATAATATTATGGAATTGATTGATGTGACAGAATATTGAAATAATGACAATTGTGTGATAATATATTAACCTAATAGTTTGTCAATATTGTGTAATGGAATATAAAAAATCAAATAAAAATTTATAAAAGAAAAGGAGATTTATATGAAAAAGCCGAAAAATATATCAATATCACAACTTTATATCTACAACTTAATATTATTTATTGGTTTTGCCATCTCAATAAATATACTACAGGCCTCTTTAAATATTTGGTATATTCTTGCGATATCGTTGGTAATATCTGCTATTGATACTATAATCTTTTATAAAAAGGGTAATAATAGCTTTAAACCAATAACATATGAAGATGGCTTGGAAACTGTTATTTTATCTGTAGGTATAACTTTAGTATTAGGCGGTATTATTTTGTTCATTCTTTATATAATAAAATAATATTACAAAACTAATCTATACTTTTAAAAGATTCAGAAGTTTATAAAAAATTATACGAAGAATATCTTAAAAAATTCGAAAAATAGTATAGATAAAGAAAAAATCTCGGAAAATTTAAATTCCGAGATTTTTAATTATACTCTCTTAAAAGACCTGACACTTAGGTATTCGTAGAAAAATATTGCAAATAAGATTATATAAAATCCGATGAAGGATAGGAAGGGGCTGGTGGGGCTTTTTAGGGAAAATATCTTTGTGATTAGGTTTAGGTAGAGGCTTGATAAAAATCCTCCTAGGTTCACCCCTACAAAGATGAAGTTATTTATAAGTCTTGCCGATGAGCCTCTTACAAATCTTGATACTTCTGCTAGGATGTAGGGGGTGCAGAGGCTTTGGCAGAAGGCTAAGAGGGCCATGCCTGCTAGGTAGACTATGAGATTTTCTCCAAAAGAGCCTAGGCTTATGTTAGTTATGATATAGATTACTAGGCCTAGAAGCAAGGTTTTAGACCTGAGTTTTCTATTTATATAACCAAAGAGAAAGCCTGAGATCATGCCTGCTATGGGTAAGATTAGCATATACATATTAAGGTTTGCATCAGGACTTAGGCTTAGGCTTGCTACCTTGGCAAATCTGATTGATACTGCTGTTGTATTCATTATCATGATGCCTGCAAAGATTATATAAAAAATCATCTGGGCATTGATAGTAAGCTTGTCATTTGAGTCTTCTAGGTCTACTTCCTCAACTGTTTGAGAGAAAAATCCTAGGACAAGAAAGGCCAAGCTGTAGGTTAAAAAGGCATAGGTCCAAGACTTAGCTCCCCAGATTCCTGCTATAAAGACTAGGATCATCTGGCCTAGGTATTCAAAGGAGTTTCTGATGCCGTGGAGGTTTGCTGCTTCATCTCCTTCGTAGAAGGCATTGATGAGGTTAGGTGAGTGGCCATTATAAAAACCTACTCCCACTCCAAGGATTAGCCTTGAGGCAAAGACTCCGGCGTAGGATTTAAAAAATAGGGGAATTAGGCCGGATATACCCACAAAGAAAAGACCTATTTGGACGGCTTTTTTCATACCTATTTTTCTTGTTATTTTTTCATTTAATAAGATTAGTATTATTGTAGAAAAGGATGCTAGAGTTACTAGAAACTCTGCAGATGTAAGGGGGATGGCTAGGTCATCAGATAATTTGATGAGCGAGCCGCTTATTACGCTATTTACAGATATAAAAAGGGCTAATGATAAAATCCCAGCCTTCCTAAAAATATCTTTTCTATTTGTATTCATCATTCACCTCAAAGATAAGAAATCACCTTAATCATACCAAGTATTTCTAAAAAGGTAAAGGCTAATGCATTAGCTAAAAAAAGAGGGCAAGGGCCCTCAAATTTTTATCTAGCATCCACATCCTTATAGGACTCATCTTTGTCAAATTTCTTTGCCACATAAGGACAGCTTGGAATTATTTTTAAATTTTCATCTCTAGCATAAGTTACTACAAGGTCTACTAATTTCCCGGCAAGGCCACGACCGCCATAGGCTGGATCCACTTCGGTGTGGTAGATATCAAGCTTATCAGCTTCTATCTTGTAATCGCATTTGCCAATTAGCTTATCTCCATCATAGACTTCTGATCTGTTATCTTTTTTGTTTATTATATATTTTATCTTATCCATATTATCACCTCGCTTTACTTATACCCAAGAGTCAGTAAATTATGGTAAAATATTGTTAAAAGTGGTAAATTATTAGTAAGCAGATTTATTTTGCAGATTGGAGATTTTATGAAGAGAGAATATAAATTTTCGTCTATATTTTTAGTTAGACTAATATCGATCCTTGCTTTGGGCCCAATTGCGGCTATTTTTGGCGCCATCTTTGCTGATAAACCAGTTTTAGCCTTATTAATGAATATAATCATGTCTATTTTTGGTTTTGCCTTTAGCTTTGCCATAGCAGGTGGCCTTCTTAGAAATAGGATGGGCAAGGTGGGTGATTATCTAAATCAGATAAATTACATAAATTTCAGGGTGATTACTGTTGCCTTTATTATTTCATTGGTAACTAGTATTTTGAATTATTTGATTCAATATACTGGTGGGACTCTGATAGGACAAGCCTTGGTGAATCCATCAAATCATGCAGTATTTACCATAGGGGCCTTTTTATTGCCATTTGTTGTTATAGTAATTATTGCAATTTTAGGGTTTTTGACAATATATTCAAACCTATATCTAGCAGATAATTACAATCTAGATGAGTCAGTTTTTACATCGATTAAAAATATTTTACTCATAGGCAAGAGATTAATTCTAAAGAGCCTTAAGATTTATGGCCTTTATATAATCCTACCTTCAGCCATATTTATTGGCTTTATTTTCCTATCCATGGGCATAATGGAGGCAGTTATACTTTCTGCTATTGGATTACTTATTTATGTAATGTGGATTATCTATGCTATTGTTAAAACTGATATAGGGCTAGCAGATGCCTATTTGGATTACAAAGAAGAAATTAATTAAATTTTAGGGGCTGTTGCAGAATGAATAAATCGTCCCAAATCACTAGAGAAACCTTGTAGAAAATTTTGCCTCTACGAGCCGGCAGGCTAGGACAAAAATTTCCCACAAGAGTCTCAATGAGCCGACAGGCTTTTCTCTAGTGATGGGACGATGGTTATTCATAATTTTGCAACAACCCCTTTTTATATTCCAAATTCAGACCTATTTGTGGTATACTTTTTATAAAGGAAATTGTGAGGTGAATGATGGAAAATAATTTTGATAAATACTCTGTCGTTTTGGATGGGGTCAGTAAGTTTTATAATGATGAAGAGATTTTAAAGTCTGTCGACCTTGAACTTGAAAAGGGTAAGTTTTATACCCTGCTTGGCCCATCGGGTTGTGGCAAGACTACTATTTTAAATTTGATTGCAGGCTTTATTGAGCCTAATTCGGGCAAGGTTTATATCAATGGCCAGGATGTGGGCGATGTGCCTGCAAGCAAGAGGACTGTTAATACAGTTTTTCAAAATTATTCACTCTTTCCTCATATGAATGTTTTTGACAATGTGGCCTTTGGCCTTGAGATCAAAAAGACTGACAAGAATGTGATAAAACAAGAGGTAAAAAAGGCCCTGGAGATGGTTGAGCTTGCCGGTTTTGAAAAGCGTGAGGTAAGCCAGATGTCTGGTGGCCAAAAGCAGAGGGTGGCTATTGCCCGTGCCCTTGTCAATAAGCCTGATGTGCTCTTATTAGATGAGCCCCTATCAGCTCTTGATATGAAGCTTAGAAAGTCTATGCAGGTCCTCCTTCGTGATATTCAGTGGGAGCTGGGTATTACCTTTGTTTTTGTAACCCACGACCAGGAAGAGGCCCTAGCTATGAGCGATTGGATTTTTGTAATGGATAAGGGCAAAATTGTCCAACAAGGCCCACCTACAGATATATATGATGAGCCAATCAACCGCTATGTAGCTCAATTTATCGGCGAATCAAACATCCTTAAGGCTAAGATGATCGATGACTACAAGGTAGAATTTGCTGGCAAGGTTTTTGATTGCTCTGATGCTGGTATTCCTAAAGGAGAGGCTGTTGAAGTAGTTATTAGACCTGAAGATGTTAGGGTGGTTGACATAAGTGAAGCTGATATAAGGGTAAATATTGACAATATCCTCTTTAGGGGTGTTTTTAATGAGCTTATCTGTTTTGATAAGGATGAGTTTAGGTGGAAAATCCACTCAACCAAGGTCTTTGAAGAGGGCGATGATATTGGTCTTGCAATTGATCCTGAAAATATCCACGTTATGCGTTATAACGAGAGCGAGGATGACTTTGATAAGAGGATGGAAGAATTTTCGATTGGAGATGTAGATGGCTAAAAAATACCAAAAGCTAAGCTTTATCTACTATTTGTGGATTATAATTTTTATCATTGCGCCAATCCTACTGCTTTTTTACCAATCATTTTTTGATATATATGGCAATTTTACCTTTGATAACTATATAGCTTATTTTTCTAATAAAAATTATATAATAATGACCCTAAATTCTTTTTTGACGGCCTTTTTGATAACAGCCTTCACACTTTTGTGGGCCTATCCTTTTTCATATTTTTTATCAAAGGCCAAGCACAAGGATTTAATCCTGCTTTTGGTAATCCTTCCAACCTGGATTAACCTAGTCTTAAAGGCCTATGCCTTTATTGGTCTTTTTAACAAAAATGGGGCTATAGCTGGATTTTTGGGGCTTGCAAGCGAGGGGATTTTATTTTCAAATCCTGCCTTTATCTTGGTAGCATCATACGTGGAGCTTCCTTTTATGATTCTGCCAATCTTTAGGTCAATTGACTCTATTCCAAAAGAATATGTCATTGCTAGCGAAGATTTGGGGGCTAGCAAGTTTCAAACCTTTAGGAGGATAATTTTGCCCCTATCAATGGATGGGGTTTTATCAGGAGTACAAGCGGTTTTCATCCCATCCCTATCCCTATTTTTGATAACAAGGATAATTGGAGGAAATAAGATTATAACCCTAGGTACAGCTGTCGAACAACACTACCTAGTCACCCAAAACTGGGGAATGGGCTCTACCATTGGCCTGGTCTTGATTGTGATGATGTTTTTGGTAATTAGTTTTCTAAATAAGAAGGGGGGAGATTATGAAAAATAAGAAGTTTTCACTGGCAAATATTTATTTGATATTTATTTTCATAATAATGTATCTGCCCCTAGCCTATTTGATTTTTTATTCCTTCAATAGTGGGGGAAATATGAATAGCTTTGAGGGCTTTACAATGGAGCATTACCTGGCGGTTTTTGAAGATAAGAGACTTATAAATATTGTCCTAAATACCATAATCCTTGCTCTCTTATCATCTGTGATTGCAACTGTCATTGGGACCTTGGGAGCTATTTCTATTTATTATATGAGAAGTAAAAAGCTTAAGCAGAAGGTTTTGGGCCTTAATTCAGTACTCATGGTTTTTCCAGATGTAATGATGGGGGCAAGCTTCCTAATCCTTTTTAGCTTTCTTTTAAAAATCCCTATGGGTTTTTATTCGGTGCTTTTATCCCACATTGCCTTTTCTATCCCAATCGTAGTCCTTATGGTTTTGCCAAGGCTTTATAACCTAAATGCCGACATGATGAGGGCTGCAGAGGACTTGGGGGCTAATGATATGATTATCTTAAATAAGATAATCTTGCCAAATATAGCAAGTGGTGTATTTGCGGGATTTTTTATGGCCCTTACCTATTCGCTTGATGATTTTGCAGTAACATTCTTTGTGACAGGATCTGGCTTTACGACTCTTTCTGTAGAGATTTATTCTAGGGTAAGGACTGGGATTTCCCTTGAGATCAATGCCCTATCAGCCCTTATCTTTGTCATATCACTTTTAATGGTCATAGGCTACTATGTAATACAAAGTAGAGAAAGAAAGGCGGGTGCTTATGAATAAGGTATATAGATTTATCCTGGCGGTCCTTGCCATGTGCCTGGCCTTATTTATTGGACAAAAAAGGCTGAATGCCAATAGCCATGGGTCAGATTCTAAAAATATATATTTTTACAACTGGGGTGATTATGTAGACCCACAAGTCCTAAGGGATTTTGAAGAAGAAACTGGTTACCGCATAATCTATGAAACTTTTGACTCAAATGAGGCTATGATGGCGAAAATCGAGCAGGGCAAGACATCTTATGACCTAGCCTTTCCATCTGAATACACTGTAGAGATGATGAAGGCCAAGGGTCTTTTAAAAAAGCTTGACCATAGCAAAATTAAGGGTCTTGATAATATTGATGAGAGATTTCTAAATTTAGACTATGACCCAAATAATGAGTATTCAATACCATATTTTTGGGGATTTTTTGGCATAGTTTATAATAATAAAAAATACCAGGCAGAAGATGTCGACTCTTGGGCCAAGCTATTTGACCCTAAGTTTGAAGGAGAAATTTTATCCTTTGATGGAGCTAGGGAGACTCTTGGAATTGGCCTTTGGAAAGATGGTCTTTCAGCCAATACCACTGATGAAACAGTCTTAAGAAAAACCAAGAATGAATTAGTAGATTTTATGGCCAATGTCAAGGCTATCCTTGCTGATGAGATAAGGATGTACTTGGCCCTAGAAGAGGCAGATATAGGGATTACCTTCTCTGGTGAGGCTGCTATGGCCCAAGATTCTAACGAAAATCTGTCTTATATAATACCAAAGGAAGGGTCTAATATTTGGTTTGATACGGTTGTTATACCAAAGACTAGCAAAAATACTGAAGGAGCCTATGCCTTGATTTCCTATCTTTTAAGGCCGGATGTTGCGGCAAGAAATGCTGAATATGTTTCTTATGCTACACCAAATAAAAAAGCCTTAGACTTACTTGATCCTGAATTAAGGGCAAACACAACTCTCTATCCAAGCGATGAAGACATAGAAAAGCTTGAAATCTTTAAGGACCTAGGCAAGGAGATGACCATCCTTTATAACGACCTTTACCTAGATCTAAAAATAGCGCCACAAGCAGATTAGAAACTCCCCTTGAGGGAGTTTTGCTATTTATAAGTAGCTTTTGGGTATAATGTTATAGAAATAAGAAAGGATTTGAAATGACAAATATAATTAGAGATGAAATCTTAACTAATGAAGAAAAAATGATTGAAGATAGAAGATATATGCACGCTCATCCTGAATTATCAATGAAAGAGACAGAGACAACTAAGTTTATAAGAAAAGAACTTGAGGCCCTTGGCTTTGACCCTGTGCCAATCGAGCCTACAGGCCTTATAGTTGAAATAAATTCAGAAAGTACAGGCAAGACAGTTCTCCTAAGGGCTGATATAGATGCCCTTCCAATAGAAGAAACCAATGACTTTGTCTATAAGAGTAAAAACCCAGGTGTAAGTCATGCCTGTGGCCACGATATCCACGCAGCCATGCTTTTAAATGCTGTAAAGGCCCTAGTCAAGGTGAAAGATGACCTAAAGGGCAGGGTAAGGATAATTTTCCAACCAGGCGAAGAAACAGGCGAAGGCGGCAGAGCTGTAGTAAGCCAAGGCTTTACAAAAGATGTAGATAGCGCTTTTGCAATCCACATCCATACAGGCTGGGACTTGGGCAAGGCAGCAACAGGCTATGGAGAAGTTATGGCCAATAATACCTTCTTTAAGGTAGAATTTAAGGGCAAATCTGCCCATTCATCAACCCCACACCAAGGCAATGACGCCATGATGATGCTAGCTAATTTTATAAATGCAGCCTATGGAATCTCCGCCAGAAAGATAGACAATGTCTTTGACCCAGTCGTCCTAAATCTAGGAGTGGTTGAGGGAGGATCTGCTGCAAATGCAGTGCCTGCTGATATAAGGCTAGAGGGTTCCTTTAGGTCATTTTCTAACAAGGCAGTAGACTTTATGGTTAAGGAATTAGAAAAGGCGGCAAGGCTTTCTGCAGAGCTTTATGATGGAAGTGCAGTCTTTGACTACAATATGGGAGCAGGAGCTGTCATAAATGAAGAAAAATCTACTGACCTATCTGTAAAGATTGCAAAAGATATTTTCGGAGATGACAATGTCTCAACCGACCTAAAGTTATCAGGTAGCGAAGACTTTGGTTTTTACCTATCAGGCTATAAGGATGTGCCAGGAGTTGATGGGACTTATATGTTTATAGGGGGAAGGGATCCAGAAAATCCAGCCACCCACCCACAAAACCACGCCCAAGATTTTAACCCAGATGAAAGGGCCATGAAATATGGGGCAGAGCTTCTTGCAAGATATGCCTATGAATATTTAAATAAATAATAGATTTTATATATTAGAAATGTTAAAATAATAAGTATAATAGATGAATGTGATTTATTTTGCGATTTCTAAGGAGAAATGATGAAGATTGTAATATTAGGAGCCGGCAAAGTCGGCTCTTTTGTAACCAGTGACCTTTCAAATGAAGGTCATGATATAGTAGTAATAGATAATGATAAGGCTGTCCTGGATGACCTTTTGGCAACAAATGATGTTATGGGACTTTTGGGAGATGGTAGGGATGTTGATATACTAATTGAGGCAGGAGCTGAGGACTGCGATCTTTTTATAGCTGTAAGCCAATCTGATGATGTAAATTTAATAGCATCAACTCTTGCCAAGAAATTAGGCGCCAAAAATATAATAATTAGGTTAAGAGAAACCCATTATGTCAAGCATAAAAAAATGATTGCTCAGGTGACAGATGCCAAGTCAATCATAAATCCTGAATACATAGCAGCTAAGGATATACAAAGAACCCTTAAATATTCCCACGCCCTAAACGTTGAAGGCTTCTTTAAAGACAGGGCCTTAATGATGGAGCTAGTTATAGATGAGGGTTCAGACCTTGATGGGAGAAAAATATCAGACCTTATCTCCTATTCAGAAAATTACCATACCCTGATAGGAATAATAAATTCAGACGGGGATGTAAGAATACCTCACGGTGATGATATCCTTAAGGCCAATGACAAGATTTATGTAATCGGCGAGAAGCAGGCAGTCGATAGCTTTTATAGGCACGAGCAAAAGGGGGCCTATGACATAAATAATGTAATGGTAATAGGCGCTGGAAATGTTTCAAAATATTTGGTAGGCCTTTTGCTCCAGAGGGGCTTTAAGGTAACTGTAGTTGAAATTGACAGGAAAAAGGCAGAAGAGATTAGCCAGATGCACTCAGGGGCTGTGGTAATAAATGCCGACGGGTCATCACCAGAGCTTCTTGAAGAGCTAAGGATAAATGACTACGATGCCCTAATTGCCCTAACAGGTATAGATGAGGAAAATATCCTAATTTCACTTCTAGCCCAAAGATATGGACTTGATAAGGTAATAGCTAAAGTCAATAGGACCAAACTTTTAAAGATGACAGGTATCCTTGATATAGACACCACCTTTGCTCCAAAGATGGCTGCAAGTGATGTTATAAATAGGTTTGTAAGAAGTAAGGGCAATGCCAGGGGTCAATCAATTTCTTCCCTTTACAGGCTAGAAGATGAGAAGGTTGAGGTTATAGAATTTAAGGCCATTGAGCATTCCAAAATCCTTGATGTAAGCCTTAAGGATTTAAAAATCCGAGATGACAGCCTAGTTCTTGCTATAGAGCATAGGGAAAGGGATGGGGAAATAGAAGTACCTAATGGTTCTTCTAAGATAAGCCTGGGAGATTCAGTCCTTGTGGCAACAACCAGCCATGATTTCAAGGTCTTAGATGATATATTGGAGGAGAAATGAATCTTAAGATAATTAACCACCTCCTAGGCAGGCTCCTCCAGGTTTTGGCTCTTTTGATGGCCGTTCCTTTGCTAGTAGCCTTTATCTACAATGAGAGCCTAAGAGATAAGCTTAATTTCATAATACCGATAATATTTTCCTTAATAACAGGATCTATCCTTGTAAAATTAGGAGATGACAAGGGCCATATCTACACAAGAGAGGCTATGTTTATAACAGCCTTTTGCTGGATAATATTTTCAGTAATCGGGTCCATACCTCTTTATCTCACACCTACAAATTACCATTCGATAATAGATGCCATCTTTGAGATGGCAAGTGGTTTTACAACCTGCGGGGCATCGGTAGCCCTAGATGTGGAAAGACTGCCTCATTCTATAATATTTTGGCGAAGCCTATCCCACCTTATCGGTGGTATGGGAATACTTGTCTTTACCCTTGCGATTTTACCAAAGACAAATACCGAGTCAGCATCTCTTCTAAGACAAGAAATGCCAGGCCCATCCTTCGGTAAGATTACACCTAAGCTCAGCCAAACAGCCAGGGTCCTCTATATAATTTACTTGGCCATGACTGGTGTTACGGTAATATTTTTGCTCTTTGGTGGTATGAATTTATTTGATTCTTTAATCTATGCTATGGGAGCTGCTGGAACCGGTGGCTTTGGCAATAAGGGCCTATCAATAGGTTACTATGATTCAAGATATGTAGAAATTGTCCTAACCATTGCTATGATTTTGTTTGGGGTGAATTTCAACTTATATTATTTCGCCTTGATAAGGTCAGCAAGAGATAGTTTTAAATCAGAAGAGCTTTACTGGTATTTGGGAATAATTGCAGTGGCTTCAGGACTTATATTTATAAATATAAAAGACCTTTATGGTGACCCGGTATATTCTGGGATTCAATCTATATTTACCGTATCGTCAATAATCACAACAACAGGTTATGTGTCGGTAGACTATGGAGCCTGGCCATTTTTCTCAAGAAACTTGATAGTCTTATTAATGCTAATAGGAGCATCTGCTGGGTCAACTGCAGGTGGCTTTAAGGTATCAAGACTTGTGATCCTTGTAAAATCATCCATCAACCAAGTAAGAAAGGTAATAAACCCTAGGAGGGTCATAGTAAATAAGATGGATGGCAAGAAAATTGACGAAGACCTAGAGGAATCTATAAATAAATACCTGGTTATCTATATACTTTTATTTGTCCTATTTATGTTTATAGTAAGTATAGAAATAGAAGATTTTGAGGCATCCTTTGCGGCAGTAGCCACAACCTTTAACAACGTAGGCCCAGGTCTAAGGGATTTTGGTCCTATCACATCCTTTGCGGCATTGAGTGATTTATCAAAGATAACCCTAACCCTTGCCATGCTATTTGGTAGACTTGAAATTTATCCGATGCTGATAATATTTTCACCTTTTACCTATAAAAACATCAGAAATAAGTAAAAGATGTTGACAAAATAGCAAGAAAAGAGTATTATATATCAGTCGACTCAGACCTCTTTGAAGTTCGAGTAAGTCGCTTATCCTGGAAGCGATAGACAAATGCCAGGACGAGTACAGCCGCTAGCTATTTGGGCGGTGTCTAAATGCAAGTAGCCGAAAAATACACAGGAGGAATGAATGAAATATCAAAAGACATGGACTGCAAGCCCATCAAACATCGAAAGAAAATGGTATGTTGTTGATGCTGAAGGCATGGTGCTAGGTAGATTAGCTAGCCAAGTTGCAGCAATACTAAGAGGAAAGAACAAACCAACCTTTACTCCACACTTTGATACTGGAGATTACGTAATCGTAATAAACGCAGACAAGGTAGTTCTTACAGGAAACAAAGAAGATCAAAAAGAATACAAGAGATATTCTGGATATTCATCAGGTCTTAAAATTACAAAATTCAAAGACATGAAGAATACTTACCCAGAAAGAATTGTAGAACACGCAATCGTAGGCATGCTTCCACACAACAAACTTGGTCGTGCAATGGCTAAGAAACTAAGAGTATATGCAGGAAGCGAACATGGTCACGAAGCACAATTCCCAGAAACTTTGGATCTAAAGTAAGGAGTAAAATATGGCAGAAAATATAATTCAATCAACAGGTAGAAGAAAAACCTCTGTTGCAAGAGTAACAATGGTACCAGGTTCTGGTAACATCCTAGTAAACGGCAGAGACTTAGACGAATATTTCAACTTTGAATCTCTAAGAATTATAGCAAGATCTCCACTTGCATTAACAGAAAATCTTACAAGCTATGATATAAGAGTTAATGTAAATGGTGGTGGCTACAATGGTCAAGCAGGAGCTATAAGACATGCTATAGCAAGAGCACTTCTTGAAGCAAACCCTGACTATAGAATAGCCCTAAAAAGAGCAGGCTTCTTAACACGTGATTCACGTAAGAAAGAAAGAAAGAAAGCCGGTCTTAAAAAGGCAAGAAAATCTTCACAATTCTCAAAGAGATAAGAATTTTTATATACAAGCTCAAGAAAAATTTCTTGGGCTTTTTATTGTTCACTTAAGTGAGTTGAGCGAACGAAAGAGAGCGAAACAAAAAACCACCTGCTATGCAGGTGGAGGGACTTCGCTTTAGCTTCAAGCACCAAGAAAACCTCCTTAAAGTATAATTGTGATAGTCATATGCACAATTAAATAAGACCAGCTATCAAATGTCAAGAGAAAATAATTAATCTTGTAATTTATGGCACGT
>NZ_CAUPMI010000012.1:0-71855 GCF_963512375.1 uncultured Anaerococcus sp. | reverse complement strand
TAGTGCAAGATAGAAATTACTTTCTTTCTTACACTATTTATGGTACTAAAAAGACAATCATGAACGATTGCCTATTTTTACTTGGTCGGGGTGAAAGGATTCGAACCTTCGACCTCATGTTCCCAAAACACGCGCGCTACCAAGCTGCGCCACACCCCGGTGACCACTGACTATTACAGTATACTATGGATAATATAATTTGTCAAATATTTTTATCGAATTTTTTATTATTTTTTTAAATAGGACTCTACTTGCTTTTCGGGTCTAAAACTATGATACCATATATTTTTTGCTTTGTAAAATTTTAAGGCTATTTTCTTGTAAGATAGCTTATAAAGATTATAATGATTATATAGAAAGGATTATCATGGATACAATTAAGGAAATTAAAAAAATTATAGATGATTCTAACAATATAGTATTTTTTGGAGGGGCAGGGGTTTCTACTGCATCAGGTGTGCCTGATTTTAGATCTGCTACTGGCCTTTATAATAGGGAGAATAATTCTGGTTATTCGCCTGAATATATGCTTAGCCATGAGTTTTTAGTCGACCATCCTGACCAGTTTATGACTTATTGCAAGGAAAACCTCATGCTTGATGGGATTAAGCCAAATCCAGCCCACTACGCCCTAGCTAAGCTTGAGAAGATGGGCAAGCTTAAGGCTGTGATTACCCAAAATGTGGATAGCCTCCACCAAGAGGCTGGCAGCAAAAATGTTATCGAGCTTCATGGTAATTTGAGAGATTATTATTGTACTAAGTGCGGGAAAAATTTTGACCTAGCTTATGTCAAATCTTTTGAAAAAGAGGCCCATTGTGATCAGTGTGGAGGACTAGTCAGACCTGATATTGTCCTTTATGGTGAAGGTCTTGACCAGAATAACATTTCCTATGCTATTAACCTCATTGCTAATGCTGATGTTTTGATCATCGGTGGGACTAGCTTGGTTGTTTATCCAGCAGCTGGCCTTATTGATTTTTATAGGGGCCATAAGCTTATTCTTATAAATAAGGACCCTACCAGCAGGGATAGCCGTGCTGATTATGTTATAAATGGTGATATTGCCAAAGTTATGGAAGAGATTGTGGGTGATTAGGTGGAAAAAAGAAATGGCATTGATGAATATGGTGTATTTTTAATTTGCCTGGCTATAGGTCTTCTTATCTTGGCTTATTTTACCAATTCATCTATTATTAATATCATATCCTCTCTTATTGTAATTTATGCTATATTTAGGTCAATGAGCGCTAATTCTATAAAGAGGAGCAAGGAAAATAGGATGTTTTTAGATAGTGTTATAAATCCTATCAAGGGCGTCTTTAATAAGGGAAATAAAAAGGATGGAGCCTATAAGTATGTGAAATGTCCATCCTGTGGACAGAAACTTAGGATTCCTAAAAATAAGGGGAAGATTAAGGTTAGGTGTCCAAAATGCAAGGAAAAGTTTGATGCTAAGAGCTAGATTTTTTAGAAATTTTTAGTTTTTTTAGAAATATAAATTAATTTAAAATTTAGCTTTATATACTATTTAAATTTATTTAAAACGGATGTATAATTTCCATGAAAGGGGATTAATAATGTCAAGAATAATTGGAACAACAGCGATGGGCCTTAGGGCACCAATCATTAAAACAGGCGATGATTTAGTAGAAATTGTCACCAACATGGTTAAAGAAGTATCTAAAGAAGTTAAGTTTCACGATAGGGATGTAATTGCGGTTACTGAGTCTCTTTTGGCTAGAAGCCAAGGAAATTATGCGAATTCTGATCAAATAGCCAAGGATTTTGCTAATAAATTTGAGGCTGATGAGGTTGCGATTCTTTTTCCTATCATAAGTAGAAATAGATTTTCTATCTTGCTTAAATCTTTTGCTAAATCTGGCAAAAAGCTTCACATTTGTCTATCCTATCCATCAGATGAAGTTGGTAACTTACTTATGGATGAGATGGATTTATTTAATTCTAATATAAATCCTTACAAGGATGTCCTAACTCTTGAAGAGTTTAGAGAGGTTGCTGGAGATTATAAGCACTTATTTACTGGTATGGATTATCCAGAATTTTACAAGGAACTTGCACCAAATTCTGAAATTCACTTTTTAAACAATCCGGTAGATGCTCTAAAATTTACAGACAATGTTTTAGTAAGCTCTATTCATAATAGAGAAATAGTTAAAAGACAACTTGTAGAAGCAGGCGGTAAGACAATTCTTAAGCTTGATGAGATACTTGATGGACCAGTAGATGGTTCAGGATACAATCCTTCTTATGGACTTTTAGGTTCAAACCTATCTACAGGTGAAGTTGTTAAGCTATTTCCTAGAGATGCTCAAGATTTTGTTGAAAAACTTCAAAAAAATATTATCGAAGTAGTTGGCAAAAATATTGAGGTAATGGTATATGGCGATGGAGCTTTCAAAGATCCAGTAGGCCATATTTGGGAGCTAGCAGATCCAGTTGTATCACCTGGATTTACAGAAGGCTTAAAGGGTACACCAAATGAGCTTAAATTAAAATATGTGGCTGACAATGAATTAACTGGTTTATCTAGCGAAGAAGCTGCAGAAAGATTTAAGAAGATGGTTAAGGAAAAAGACCAAAATACAGATAAGAATAAGACCCTAGGTACTACACCTAGACAAATTACTGACCTATTAGGATCTCTATCAGACCTAATCTCAGGTTCAGGCGATAAGGGAACACCAGTAGTCCTAATCCAAGGCTACTTTGATAACTATTCAAACGACTAATATAAATAAAAGTGATAAATGAGCCAACTTTGCTTAGGATTCCTAGCATAAAAGTTGGTTCATTGTATAATTGTAACATATACTAGATTTGTAAATATTTTATGATGGAGAAGAAAATTGAAAGACAATCAATCTTATGGCAAGCAGGAAAGCAAACAAATTCCAGCCAAAAATGTAGATGAGAGAAATACCCTTTCTAAGCAGTACAGATTTTTCTGGATGAGCTTTGCATCTATACTTATGGCTTGTGGTACTCATTTTTTTAAATATCCCAACTCCTTTGTAATAGGTGGGGTAGAGGGTATGAGTATCATCACGTCCATGTTTGTGCCCTTTACTAGGCCACAAATCACCTTATTTTACAACTTAGTCCTCTTGGTTATTGGATTTTTTGTAATAGGAAAGAAATTTACCATAAGAACTGGCTATGTAGCCATACTTAATTCCCTGACAGCCCTACTCTTGGCAAAGGTAATCCCAGTCCAAACATCCCTTACGGGCAATAAAATGTTAGAATTAATCTTTACCCTCCTCATGTCATCAGTAGGATCGGCTATTTTATTTAACCTAGCTGCATCAAGTGGGGGTACCGATATCATAGCCATGATTATTAAAAAATACTCCTCTCTTCAGGTAGGAAAAGCCCTTCTAGTGGTAGATTCGCTTTTCACCATAGCAGCCATTAAAATCTTCGGAGTAGAAATTGGCTTGTTTTCAATCCTAGGCCTACTAATGAAGGGGATTTGCGTAGATGTGATGATAGGATCCATGAACGAGGCCAAATTATTTATAATAATAAGCTCAAAGACAGAAGAGCTTGGCAATTTTATAAAGGTAGATCTCAATAGGTCTGCTACAGTAATAAGTGCCAAGGGCCTATATGCTGGAAGTGATATTTCAGTATTCTTGTGCGTGACAAGCAAGTTTGAGCAGGCGAGATTTAGGTCCTTTATAAAAAAGGTCGACCCTTATTGCTTTATAACCATACTAAATACATCATCAATCATAGGCAAGGGATGGTATTCATCAGACGACCAGCTAGATAACGATTAATTTAGAAAGGAGGCTTAAGGCCATGAAAAAAATCTTACAAATATTTTTAATAGCAACCTTAAGCCTATCTTTCGTGGGCCAATCTTACGGCCAGGAGGCTGATACAAAGGAAGATGCGTCTTCTAGCAAAAATACTGAAGTCGAGAAGCCAGCTGACAAGATAAAAATAAAAGAAGATACCAAGACCCTGGAAGAAGATAAGGGCCAGGCGGCCAAAGAAACCCTTAAGGACGAAACAAAAAGCCAGGATGAGGCAGATAGTCCTGAGGGAGAAAATAGAAATGCACCAGTACAGAAGGAAGCTTCAAAGTCAGACAAGGAAGCTAAAGTCCCTGCTGATTCTAATAAAAAAAATAAAGTTGACTACGAAAAGGTAGAAAAGGCAGTAGACGATTTGGTCGAAAAGTTAGATAAAAACTCAAACCTCTCAAAGGCTCTAGAAGAGGTAAAGGTAACAATCAAGGTAAACAATGCCAATACAAGCTCTGTTTCAAACCAGGTCAATAAACAGACTGAAAAGGTCATAAGGGACTACAGCCAAAAAATCCAAGAAGCCAAGACCCCTAGCCAAAAAAAAGAGCTTGAAAACGAGGCTGCAAGTAAGATTAAATCCATAAGCATAGATGTAAGCGAAGAAGCTAAGAAAAAGATGGAAAGTCAAAATGAAGATGAGCCTAAGAAAAGACTTACAAAAGAAGTAAAAGTCAACCATGATGACGACATAGGCAAGATTTATGCCCTAGCACCAGCAGAGGAAGAAGAGAAAGATTATCTGGCTTTTTTAAAAAAGCCAGTAATAATCATAGGTGTAATCTTAGTTCTTAGCATAGTCATAACAATTGGCATAGTAATAAAAAATAAAGAAAAAGAAGATATAGATTCTTACTAAAAAAAGAGGCCCTAGGGCCTCTCAGACTGTAGACAAAGTAGATGAAAAACACAACTTCATCTACTTTTTCTATACGATAAATATTTAAATCAAGCCATCTATGGGTATAAATATACTAAAGATGGAGGAAGTTATGCTACATAAAAACGAAAAGAATAATACAGAACAAGTACAAATGGTATCAGTAGAACAACTAGTCCCTAAAAATCACATATTAAGAAAAATAGACAAATACATAGACTTCAACTTCATATACGATCTAGTAGAAGATAAATACTCACAAACAATAGGAAGACCAAGTATAGACCCAGTAGTATTAATAAAACTTGTAATTCTACAATACTTCTTCAACATAAATAGTATGAGACAAACAATAAGAGAAGTAGAAGTAAACATAGCTTATCGTTGGTTCTTAGGACTTGACTTCTACGATAAAGTCCCACATTTCTCAACCTTCGGAAAAAACTACGAAAGAAGATTTAAAAACACCGAAATATTCAATCAAATATTCGAAAACATCCTAGACCAAGCAATGGCCTATGGATTCGTAGACACAAAAATACAATTTGTAGACTCAACCCATGTAAAAGCTCACGCCAACAGACATAAAAACCAAAAAGTAAAAATAAAGAAAAAAGTAAAATCATATCAAAGAAAACTAGAAAAAGAAGTAAATGAAGATAGAAACAACAATGGTAAAGATGACTTTGATTATCCAGAAGGTGAGATATTAGAAGAAAAAGAAATCACCCAATCAACAACAGATCCAGAAAGTGGACTATTCCATAAAGGAAACCATAAAGAAGTATTTGCCTACTCAATCCAAACATCATGTGATAAAAATGGCTGGATATTAGGATACAAAACCTATCCAGGAAACCTACATGACTCCACAACCTTCCCATCATTTTTCAAAGAAAAACTAGAAAAATATAGGCCAGAAAAAATAGTAATGGACGCAGGATACAAAATACCAGCAATAGCAAAAGAACTAATAGAAAAAGGAATAATGCCAGTCCTACCATACACAAGACCAAAAGGAAAAACTGATAAAGAATCATTCTATCCAAAACAATACAAATATGACGAAACAAACGACTGCTACATATGCCCGGAAAAGAAAATACTTCTCTACTCAACAACAAACAGAGAAGGCTACAGAATATATCAAAGCAAGAAAAGTTTATGTGAAAACTGCCCAAGTCTAAGCAAATGTACAAGAAGTAAAAGCAAAATAAAAGTAATAATTAGACATATATGGCAAGAATACATAGACTATGGCGAATGGTACAGATTAACCAAAGCAGGAAAATCTGAATACAAGCAAAGAAAAGAAACAATAGAAAGACAATTCGGAAGTGCAAAAGAATACCATAGCTTCAGATATACCAATAGGATAGGAAAAGCGAAAATGAGTATGAAAGCGGCACTAACTTTTGCGTGCTTAAATATGAAAAAACTAGCAAAATTACTAGATAGATTAGAGGGAGACGGAGGTGATTTCCCTCCATTTACAAAAATATTTACTCTATTATTTGAAAAAATAATATATTTTAGAATAAAGATAGAAAAAGCGTCGACAGGCCCGGTTTATTAGTGGGTTTGTCGACGCTCTGAGAGGCCCTAGGGCCTCTATTTTAATATTATTATTCTTGAGCTTCGAACATGTCTTTGCCAACACCACATACTGGGCAAACCCAATCTTCTGGAAGTTGATCAAATTCTGTACCTGCTTCAATTCCGTTATCAACATCACCTTCTGCTGGATCGTAAATATATCCGCATGCTGTACAAACGTATTTCATTGAATGTCTCCTTTCATTTTTTACTTGTAATTACATTATACCCGTAAATTGTATAATAAAAACAGAAATTTTCAAATCTAATTGAAATTTGTTATTTTTTCTGTAAATTTCAAAAAGTTGATAGTAAAAACAAAAATCGGGTATCAAGTAGTTAGGAGAGGCTATGGAGATAATCAGGGCGGTCATAAATTCTGACCTTAAAGATATAAAAAAATTTAGAGATAAGCTTTTGGCTTTGTTAGAAGATAGGAATTATGACGAGGACTATATCTTCAAACTCAGGCTGATATTAGATGAGCTTACAACAAATTCCTATAAGCATGGCAATATGAAAGATAGGCTTAAGCTTATAGAAATATGTGTCAAACTTACGGACACCTATTCCTATATCAAGGTAAAAGACCAAGGCAAGGGGATATGTAGGAAAGAATCAACAGATTTATTTGCAGAAAATGGCAGAGGAATAAGGCTTGTCGAAAGCCTGTCGGATGAGCTAGTAGTATGTGAAAATGCTATTGCTTGTTTGGTATATATATAAAGTGCTTTGATATAATAAATTAAAAGCACTTTTTTTGTTGATAATAATTGATAATTAATTAACGTTAGGTATAATATATTGATAGAATTTGTTAGTAAGAAAGAAGGAAATATGTTAAGAGAAGATGTTAGAAATGTAGCAATTATTGCCCACGTAGACCACGGTAAGACAACCCTAGTAGATGGTCTTTTAAAAACATCAGGTCTATTTAGAGACAACGAAGAAGTAAAAGAAAGAGTAATGGACTCTGATACAATCGAAAAAGAACGTGGTATAACAATTCTTGCCAAAAATACAGCAGTATCCTACAAGGATATGAAAATAAATATTATAGATACACCAGGCCACGCCGACTTTGGTGGAGAGGTTGAGAGGGTTCTAAACATGGCTGAGTCTGTAGTACTTGTAGTAGACAGCCACGAAGGCCCAATGCCACAAACCAAGTTTGTACTTAAAAAGGCCATAGAATTAGGTCTTCCTGCCATTATTTGTATAAATAAGGTAGATAGGCCAGATGAGAGAATAGATGAAGTAGAAGATGAGATCCTTGACCTATTCATATCCCTAGATGCAGATGAATCTTATCTTGAAAGTCCTTTTGTATATGCATCAGCCAAAAATGGTTGGGCATCACTTGAAAAGGGCGTAGTTAAGGAAGATATGACTGACCTTCTAGATACAATTATAGAATACACACCAGCCTTTGAAGCAGAAGAAGATACAGGCTTTAAGGTCTTAGTTTCAACAACAGACTATAATGAGTACCTAGGAACCATAGCCATAGGCAAGGTTGAATGCGGAATAATTAAGAAAAATGCCCAGGCAGTAATCACAAATTACAACGAGCCAGATAGGCATGTAAAGGCCAAGGTAGTAACAATTTATGAATTTGACGGCCTAAGCAGGGTAGAAGTAGAAGAAGCTAAATTTGGTTCAATTGTAGCCCTATCAGGTATGGAAGATATAAATGTAGGAGATACAATCGGTACAGAAGAAGACCACGAACCAATTGAATTTACAAAGATATCAGAACCAACTCTATCTATGACCTTCTCAGTAAATGATTCACCATTTGCAGGTCGTGATGGAAAATATGTAACCTCAAGACACCTTAGAGATAGATTACTTAAGGAAGCAGAAACAGATGTTTCCCTAAGAGTAGAGTCAACAAACACCACAGAAGCCTTCAAGGTATCAGGTAGGGGCGAGCTTCACCTATCAGTCCTAATCGAAAACTTAAGACGTGAAGGCTACGAATTCCAAGTATCAAAACCTGAAGTAATGTATAAGACTGATGAAAACGGCAAAAAGCTAGAACCAATTGAAATTGCAACAGTAGATGTCGATGAAGTCTACACCGGATCAATAATAGATAAGCTTGGCCGTAGGAAGGGTGAAATGATAGACATGCACCCATCATCATCAGGCTACACCAGACTAGTCTTTAGAATTCCAGCCAGAGGTCTTATAGGTTATAGGACAGAATTCATGACCGATACCAAAGGAACAGGCATCCTAAATACCGAATTTGAAGGCTATGATAGGTATAAGGGAGACCTTGATAAAAGACAACTAGGTTCCCTAATAGCTACAGAAAAGGGTATAGCAACAGCCTATGGTCTAAATGCAGCCCAATCAAGAGGTCAATTATTCATAGAACCAGGTGAAGAAATCTACGAAGGCCTCATAGTAGGATCAAATGCAAAAGGCCTTGATATAGACGTAAATGTCTGCAGAAAGAAAAAGATGACCAACACTAGGGCAAGCGGAAACGATGATGCAATCGTCCTTACACCAGCTAAAAAAATGAGTGTAGAAGAAATGATGGAATTTGTAGAAGAAGATGAGCTAATCGAGGTAACACCTCATAATCTAAGGATTAGAAAGAAAATATTAGACGCAACAAAGAGATACAAATCAAAGAAATAGGAGGATTTAGATGGTAAATAAGTTTGAAAGAAGATTAAGCATAGGCCTTGTCTTCTTTGTAATCATCTTATTTCTCCTAACTATCTCTCAAAGGTTTGTGGATGGATGGCTATTTAACCTAGGTTGGTACCTTTCCTTTATCATCAGCTGGATATTAATGCTAGTCTATGGTTTTTATGTCCTCCTAGATAAAAATGCTAGAGGATATTCAATACTTACAGCCATAATCACAAGCCTAGCCTTTGGGCTATTATCAATCCATGGCCTGTCAGCCCTAGCCAGATTTTTTAGGGTCTTGCCAACAAACTTGGCCATAAACAATGAGTTTTTCATAGCAAATAATCAGCTGATATTTTATTCTTGTCTGATAGTAGTTTATTTTTTTCACATGATAAACGCTATCCTACATAGGCAAAAGGAAACTGAGCCAAAGGAAGAAATAAAAGAAGCGAGTGAGGAAGAACTTAGACAAATCAGGGATAATAAGCTCGATGCAATAATAGCTGAGATTGATAGTCAGGAGAATTCAGATAAGCTCACAGATGAAGATAGACAGATACTAAACTCTCATCTCTTAGATGAGGCTAGCAACAAGGAATCGGAGAATTAGTTATGAATAAGCAAAACATTTCATTGTCAGTAATCAAAAGACTTCCAAAATATTATAGGTATTTGGAAAGTATCAACGAAAAAGGAATAATCAGAGTATCTTCTAAAGAATTATCCGAGATAACCGGCCTTACAGCCAGCCAAATCAGACAAGACTTAAACCACTTTGGTTGTTTTGGCCAACAAGGCTATGGCTACAATGTAAAGGAATTAATTGGAGAATTATCAAAGATAATTGGTGTTGATAAAGAATATAAGATAGTCCTAATAGGCTACGGAAATATAGGCCACGCCCTCTACCAATACAAGTCCTTTAGAGATCTAGGCTATGATTTTGAAGCAGTCTTTGATAAGGAAGAATTCACACACGAAGAATTAAAAGTCCAAAAAATTGATGACCTAAAAGACTTCCTTAAAAATAACAAGGTAGACATAGGCATAATAGCAACACCAAAAACAGTAGCCCAAGAAATAGCAGATATCCTTTGCGATGGTGGAATCAAAGGCATTTGGAACTTCTCACCAGTCGATTTAAAGGTAAAAAACGGAGTGGTAATAGAATCAGTTCACCTAGATGAATCTCTATTCACCCTAACATATTTTATGAATTCACCAGAGGATTTTATATTTTAGATGAATGTAATAAGCGTATCAAACTTGGCCAAAGAATATCCCGGTAAGGAAGTATTTTCTGGCCTAAGTTTTAATTTAGAAAAGGGGGACAAGGCAGGACTAGTTGGAATCAACGGGGCTGGCAAGTCTACCCTTTTTAATATATTAACAGGAAAATTAAGAGCAGATGAGGGGAAAATCTTCATTCCCCAAGAAGTAAAAGTAGGCTATCTGGAGCAGATTTTAAGCATCGATAGCCACATGACAATTTATGAATATTGCCTAGCCATCTTTGATGATATGATAAGTCTTGAAGAAGACATAAGAGACCTTGAAAAAAAGATGAGCCAGGAAAAGGATGAAGAAAAATTAGCAGAAATAATGGAAGAATACACGAAAAAGTCCGACCTCTTCCATCAAAAAAACGGCTATGCCATCAAAAGTGAGCTAGAAGGAACCCTCACAGCCATGGGCTTTGATAGGGAGGACTTCGATAAGGAAATAGCAGTCCTATCAGGTGGTCAAAAGGCTAGGGTAGAACTAGCAGGCCTTTTATTAGAAAAGCCAGACCTCCTTCTTTTAGATGAGCCAACCAACCACCTAGACATAAAGGCAATCAACTTCCTAGAAACCTTCATCAAAAATTACCAAGGTACAGTCATAATAATATCCCACGATAGGTATTTTTTGGACGCCACAGTAAATAAAATGATGGTCCTAGAATATGGAAGGCTTACTTCCTATAATGGCAACTACACGACCTTTATGACCCAAAGGAAAAAAGACAGAGACGTCTACCTCCACCAATATAAGAGCCAGCAAAAAGAAATCGAACGCCAAGAAGAAATCATCGACAGGCTCAAAAATCTAGGAGGATCCAAGAGAAAAAGAGGCATATCCCAATCAAGGTCTAGACAAAAACTTCTAGACAAGATGGAAAAAATGGAAAAGCCAATAGAATTACAAGATACCATGAGTCTTAAATTTAGCCCGAGAATCCAATCAGGTATGGATGTCCTAAAGGTAGAAAAACTAGCCAAATCCTTTGATTACAGGGAGATTTTCAAAAATATTTCCTTTGATATCTACAGAAATGAAAGGGCGGCCATAATCGGAGATAATGGTGTAGGCAAGACCACCCTCTTTAAAATAATCCTAAAGGAAGAGATGCCAGATCAAGGTACTGTAAAGCTTGGCCAATCTGTAAACATAGTCTACTTCGACCAAGAGCAAAAATCTCTAAACTTAGAAAACACCATCTTTGATGAGATAAGAGAGGCTTACCCAAGGCTTACAAACTTTGAAATAAGGTCCTACCTTGCCAAATTTATGTTCTACGATGAAGACGTCTTTAGGGAAATTGGCGAACTATCGGGTGGGGAAAGGGCTAGGATATCTCTCCTTAAGCTAATGATATCAGATTGCAACTTCATCCTCATGGATGAGCCAACCAACCACCTAGACATTGACTCAAAGGAAATCCTAGAAGATGCCATCCTAGATTTCGAGGGAACTCTTTTGATAATTTCTCACGATAGGTATTTCCTAAATAAAATCGCAAGTAAAATCCTAGATATGCAAAATGACCAGATAGATCTCTACCTAGGCAACTACGATTACTATAGGGAAAAGCTCAGAGAAGCAAGCCTGACTGATGAAGAAAGGCAAGTTATAAGCAAGACCCAAATCAAAAAGGAAAGAAAAAAGGAAAAGCTAAAGAAAAGCGAAATCAAGGCCAAAAAGAACAAGATTAGAGACATAGAAAAGGAAATGAAGGAAACGGACCTCCTTATCAAAGACCTCACAAAAGAAAGCCTGGCTGAGGGTTTTTATAACGACCAAGACAGAGTCGCCCAAGTCTTTAAAGAAATCAAGGACCTTGAGGAAAAAAGAGATGACCTTGATGAAGTTTGGCTAGACCTTAATTTAGAATTAGAAGAAGATGATTAGAAGGGAAAAAACAAGGGTATTTATACCTTAAGGAGAAAATTATGGGAAAATTAATGAAATTTCTCTATTCTTTGATGTTAATAGTTTTAATCCTCTTAGGAGCCTTGTTTTTGGCCTTTGGAATTGATGGCCAGGCTGTTTTTGAAGCCTTCGTCTACAATGAATATCTTAATATGCTAGTATCTAATGAAGTCTTCATTCAAATATTTTTCATGGCTGTAGGCGTCCTACTCATAGGATTTGCAGTAATTTTGCTTGTCGTACTAAGACAAAATTCCAACAAGGGCTTTGATGTCTTGATAGAAGATGAAAAAGGAAGCGTGCTTATAGCCCAAAGATCTTTAGAATCATCTATAAAATCATCAGTTAATAAGTTTTTAGGCCTTGAAACCATAAAGGCAAGGGCAAAAATTATTGACAATGACAAGCTTGAGGCAAAAATATTAGTAGATGACTATTCAGATCAAGCAATCGACAAGCTTGCCGAAAGAGTAAGAGAAGAGATAAAAACAAGCTTAACCAATCTTACAGGACTTGATGATATAAAAATCGACCTAAAGATTGAAAAGAAAGAAAAGCAAAAAGAGAAGAGAGAAAATGCAAGATATTAACAAGGACACAAATCATACTATATATGATGTAGAGATGAGAAAGCTTGATAATAGGGAAAATAATAAAAAATTTCTTCTTGCTTTCTATCAATTAAACAAAGGAAAAATAATCTCCACAATTCTCAGCCTCATCACCCTTATCTGCCTATTTAATTTTGGTTTTTTCAAGACTTTGGGTATCTGGGTAGTGATGATTATAGGCTATTTTGTAGGAGCTTATTTTGACAAAGATGTAAGAGTGCTTCAAATAATTAGAAAAATTGTAAATTAAGGAGTAGACATGACAGATAATCTAAATAAAGAAATCAAAAAAGACCTAAACGATGGTAGAGAATTGGAATATGAAGAAAGCAAGCTTATCATTGAAGATAAGGTAGTTGCGAAAATTGCAAGAATTGCCATCAACCAAGTAGATGGTATCCTTGAAATGAAAGGCAACATTGCTGATTCAATCGGTTCATTTTTTGGATCTAGCGAAAGAAGAACTGCTGGTGTAAATGTAGAGGTTGGAGAAAGAGAAGCAAAGATTAACCTTGATGTAATAATCGAATATGGCAAAAACGCCAGGGAAATCTTTAACAACATTCAAAGAGTAGTAAGCGCTAATGTTAGAGAGATGACTGGCCTTGAAGTTGTGACAATAAATGTAGATGTTGTGGATGTTCTAACCAGAAAAGAATACCAAGAAAAGCAACAAGCAAACTCTGAAGCAGATAAAAAATAAAACAATTACTAAAAAAAGGCCTGCTAAGCGGGCCTTATAAATTTAAAGAGGGAATATGAGAGATTTACTTGATAGCAAAACAAGACGCTATATATTTGTAGGCTTTTGTTTAATAGCCATATATTTTGGATTTTTTTATATAGACAAGATTGGAGAATTTTTATCAAGGGCCTACCAGGTCTTTAGGCCTCTGGTTTATGGACTTGTCATAGCCTTTATCATAAATTTACCTATCAATTTCTTCCATAATGATATATTTTCAAGATTTGATGTTTTTAAGAAAAATAAGAAACTAAGCTTAACCCTTTCTTTGGCTATTTCTTGGATAATATTTTTTGCAATGGTGACAATTGTCCTAACCGTTCTAATTCCAGAGCTTTCCAGGGCAATTACTAAGCTTAGCGAAAATATTCCGGTGTTTTTCGACTCCTTGGTAGATTTTTTGGACAATTATAAGTTCTTGGAAAGGGCCAGCCATCTCTTAGAAGATAAGGTCCAAAGCCTAGATTTAGATGGGATAAGCAGGACTGTGACAAGTTTCTTGCAAGGTTTTTTAAATTCTGAGTCAAATATCTTAAATAAGACTGGTTCGATTATAAGCACGGTATCTCAAGGGATCTTAGCCCTGGGTATAGGTTTTATTTTTTCAATATATGTTAGCCTAAATAAAAATGGTCTTGCCGATGGGATAACAGGCTTTATCTTTGCCCACCTTCCAATAGAAGTGGCCAAAAATATAATCTATGTTTCAAAACTATCCTATGCATCATTTTCTAGGTTTCTTGAAACTAAAATTTTATCATGCATAGCCCTGGGAGTGGCTTGCTTTATAGGTATGCTCATCCTAAGGTTGCCATCAGCTGGTATGATATCAATCCTTATGGGAGCTTTTGACATTATTCCATATATTGGAGCATTTTCAGCAACAGCCATCGGTATGATTTTGATATTTATCTATTCGCCAGCCAAGGCCTTGATATTTTTGATCTTCATCCTAATCCTCCAACAAGTCCAACAGCAGATATTTTATCCGCTTGTAATAGGCAAGCACCAAGGCCTACCAGCTATTTGGATTTTTGTATCGGTAGTAATAGGTGGGGGACTCTTTGGAGTCTTTGGTATGGTAGCCTTCATACCACTCGCAACTGTGGTCTACACCCTAGTTACAGATAATACCAAAAAGAAACTTAAAAACAAAAATATCAGCGAAGAAGAAATAGAATATTTGAGGAATAAAACCTACGAAGAAATAAGAGAAGAAAATTTAAAAGATATGTAAGCAAAAAGCTAGCGGCTTATACTGCTAGCTTTTTATATAGAAAAATCTTCAAAAATTATGAGCAAATAGCCTGTTTCCAGGCTAATTTTAAAATCAGACCCCTTAGTCTGGTTAGAAACTCCTAGGCTATCATCAAGACTCATTTTATAGCAGTCAAGCTCATAGGCAAGTCCATCTATTGAAAGGATGGCTTCCCCATCTAAGGCAAAAATTGATACATAAAAGTCATGGCCCTTAAATTTATAAGAAAAATCAGAATCTATGACAAAAATTTCCTTGCCCCTTGCCTTTAGAGAAATATTTACACCCTTTTTCTTGTAATGGAGGAGGGTTTTGATATTTGAAATCGTATGAGATTCTCGTCCCCCTAGGCCGCCGTAGATTACTATGTCCTTATAGCCCTTTTCCATGGCAAGCCTTATGGCTGCAACTGTGTCTGTGAAGTCCTTAATAGGATTTAAGGCTATGATATTTTTAAAATCAGGCCTATCTGTCGAGTCGAAATCTCCAATTGCATAGTCAATTCTAATATTTTCCTTTTCTGCAAAACGAAAGCCTTTATCAGCTGTAATCACCAAATCATTTTCACAAATTTCATCGAAAAAGCCGTCAAAATCTCCGCCAGCTATTATAAAACACCTTTTCATAATTACTCCTTTATTTTATTATAACATTTTCTTAACTATTATTACAATTAATGGTAAAATGTATATGAATTATGAAAAAGAAGGAATTAAGCATGAAAGAATTAGATAGACAAACTAAAAATCTACTTAAGGTAGTAGTTATCGGAATTTTATTGTATTTTGGATTATTTTATATAGGTCAAGTCTCTAAGGCTCTTTCCACCCTCTATGCGGTCGTATCACCCTTTATTGTGGGTGGTGCCTTGGCCTTTATGATGAGTATTCCGACCAATTTTTTTGAGAGGAAGCTACATTCCCTTGATAAAAATTCTAAGCATGAAAAACTTATTTCAATTTCATCAATCCTCATATCTTGGGCCTTACTTATAGCTTTTCTAGTCATACTTATAAATATCTTGATTCCATCTATGGTTAAGATTGTTTATACCTTTTCTATAAGGTGGCCAGATTTTGTAAATTCAACCTATCATTTTCTAAAAAACCATGAATTGACTGAGCCTTATGCCAATAAATTCATGAATACCTTTAGCGGTGTGGGTTGGTACAATGTTAGAAATGCTATCTTTTCATTTATAGATGGAAAGGATGTCGATCTTTTCTCAAAGGCAACAGGACTTTTAAACTCTGTATCCAGTGGGGTTATTGGGATTTTTACAATGATAGTTTTCTCTATATTTGTATTAGTTTATAAGAAGATGCTTAAGAGAAATGGCACAAGACTTATCTATGCTTTGCTTAGCGAAGAGAGGGCTGATTATATCAACAAGGTCTTATCACTTTCTTATAACACCTTCAAGGATTATATATTTTCAAGGATGATATCAGTACTTTGCCTATCAGTCCTTACCTTTATAGGTATGAAAATATTTAAGATTCCAAATGCTCCAATTATTTCGATAGTGGTAGGTATTTCAGACCTTATCCCAATTTTTGGTCCAATCTTTGGTACTGGATTCTCAGCAATCTTGATTTTTGTTGAATCACCTTTTAAGGCTCTTATATTTTTGGCCTATAATGTTATCATTCAACAAATCCAAGAGAACCTAATCTTCCCATATATAGCAGGTGATGCAATAGGACTTCCTGCTGTTTGGGTGATGGCATCTGTAACTATAGGTGGGTCCCTGTTTGGGATTTGGGGTATGCTAATATCAATACCAGTTGTATCGGTATTTTACACCCTCTATCTAGAAAAGATTAACAAAAAACTTAAGGAGAAAAACTTCGATGAGGCTAAGCTTAAGGCTAAAGAAAATAAATCTTATACTATAGAGGAGATAGATACAGGTGATGAAACTTAAGGAAAGTAATTATTTTGTCCCCGTCTTAAAAGAAGGTGCGACCTACTACGGCGGCCACCAGGAATGGCTTAAAGAACTTGGCCTTTCTAAGTTTTTTAGAGATAGGGCCTGTGTGGTGACAGCCTTTACAAATGTGTATTTTTATATGTTTGAAAGAGGTCCTGTAGATTTTAAGACCTATAACGACATGCAATATAAGTTTTATAGGAGGCTGAGACCCAAGGCAAATGGAGTACCCACAGCTAGTTCCCTTCTAAAAAGAATTAGGATTATAAACCACCAAATGGACCTCAATTTATCCTACAGGATCCTTGAGGAAAACCTCCTAAAGAAGGTATCTTTAGAAAAAAAGATTGCCTTCATAGAAGAAGGCTTGGCCAAAGACTCTCCAGTGATTTTTATAAATTGGCTAAGCAGGGACATAGATGTAATGAGCCACCACGGCCTAGTTATAACAGAAATGAATAAGAAAAATGACAAGCACGAACTAGTCGTATCAAGCTGGGGTAGAAGACACACCTTCTACCTAGAAGACTTTGATAAGAGCCTAAGGACCTATACAGGCCTAATATATTTTGAAAGGAATATTTATGAATAAAAAACAAGCAAGATTAGACAGATCTTACGGCATAATCATGCCAATATTTTCACTGCCATCAAAATATGGCATCGGCACCTTCGGTCAGGCTGCCTATGACTTTGTAGACTATCTAAATGATTGTGGAGCCAAATACTGGCAAATCCTACCTCTAGGTCAAACATCTTACGGAGATAGCCCTTACCAATCATTCTCATCCTTTGCTGGCAATCCATATTTTATAGACTTAGACATGCTAATAGAAGATGGACTATTAGAAAAAGAAGACCTAGAAAATATAGATTTTGGTGGGAACGAAAGAGAAATAGACTATGCCAAACTTTACAATGTCAGATATAGGGTCTTAGAAATAGCTTTTGAAAATGCTAAAGAAAAATATGCCAAGGAAATTAAAGAATTTAGAAAAGCGGAAGCTGCTTGGCTAGAAGACTACGCCCTATTTATGGCCATTAAGAAAGATAATCTCGATAAGTCTTGGGAATTTTGGGATGAAGACCTTAGAAATAGAAAAAAATCTGCCCTAGATGAATTTAAAAAAGAAAATAAAAAATTAATAGATTTTTATGTCTATCTTCAATACGAATTTTTTAAACAATGGAATAAATTAAAAGAATTTGCAAACAGACATGAAATAGAGATAATAGGTGACCTTCCAATTTATGTAGCCTACGATTCTGCAGATGCTTGGGTTAATTATGAGATACTTAAACTTGATAAAGAAACAAAACGACCTATAGTAGTTGGGGGAGCACCTCCAGATGACTATTCAGTAGATGGACAACTCTGGGGCAACCCTGTTTACCGCTGGGAATACATGAGGGATGTTGAAAGATTCGATTTTTGGAAAAGAAGGATTGGAGCCTGCCTCAAACTTTATGATATCCTAAGACTCGATCACTTTAGAGGATTTGAAGCTTATTACGCCATACCAGCAACAGATGATACAGCCAGATACGGAAAATGGGAAAAAGGCTTACCTTATGACTTCTTCGATGCAATCAAAGAAAGCTATCCAGATGCAAAATATATAGCAGAAGATTTAGGCTTCATAACAAAAGAAGTCGAGGATTTAATTAATCACTACGCCTTCCCAGGCATGAAGGTAATACAATTTGCCTTTGGTGATAACTTTGATAGCGAATATCTACCACACAATTACGAGAGAAACTCTATGGTATACGCTTCAACCCATGACTCTGATACCCTTCAAGGATTCCTAGATAATGCTGACGAACATTTATTAGAACTTATAAGGACATATTTTGGAATCAGTGAAGATGAAAAGGATGAAAACATAAGAGAAATAATAGCAAGAAATCTTATGGCATCAGTATCAGATGTATGTATGTTTGAAATCCAAGACCTATTAGGCCTTGGCAACGAAGCAAGGATAAACTGCCCAGGTATCGTAGGCGGAAACTGGGATTGGAGAGCGGTAGCAAGCGACTTTGATAAGAAAATCGCTGAAAAATATGAAAAGATGGCAAAAACTTACGGGAGGATTTAATGAATAAGTTAGTTAAGGAAAAGTTTGCTGATCACTACATGGAAAACCTTCAAAGAATTACACTAAAGAGCTTTGAAGATACATCAGATAAGGATAGATATGATGCCCTTTGCGATACAATCATGGGACTAATCAACCAAGATTGGAGAAGAAGTAAGCAAAAAGTTAGAAAAGAAAGAAAAGCTTACTACCTATCAGCAGAATTCTTAATCGGTAGATCTCTAGGTAACAACCTAATCAACCTAGGAATCTATGACCAAGTAAAAGACCTACTAGATGAAATCGGAATAGACTTTGAAGCAATCGAAGACTATGAAGATGATGCAGCCCTTGGTAATGGTGGTCTAGGAAGACTAGCAGCCTGCTTTATGGATTCAGCTGCCAGCCAAAAACTAAGCCTATATGGATACGGTGTTAGATATCGTGAAGGTATCTTTAAACAATCAATCGAAAATGGCTTCCAAGTAGAATACGGCGATAGCTGGATAAAAGATGGTGACGGCTGGTCAATCAGGGTAGATTCTGATGCGAAAATAGTTAAATTTAGAGACCAACAAGTAAAGGCTGTACCATATGATATGCCAGTAGTAGGTTTTGAAAATGGTATAGTAAACACACTTAGACTATGGCAATCAGAACCATTTAGAGAATTTGACTTCGCTAAATTCAACAACTTCGAATATGACGAAGCTGTAGCTGAGAAAAACAGAGCAGAAGATATTACAAGAGTCCTATATCCAAACGATATGCAAAGAGCAGGAAAGCTATTAAGACTAAAACAACAATACTTCTTCTGTTCAGCATCAATCCAAGATATGGTAGAAAAATACAAGAGAGACTTCCCAGAAGACCTCAAATTTGAAAACTTCGCTAGATATCACGTAATCCAACTAAACGACACCCACCCAATCATGGCAATTCCAGAGTTAATAAGGGTATTAGTAGATGAAAATGGTATATACTTTGAAGATGCACTCGCAATAGCAAACAAGGTATTTGCCTTTACAAACCACACAGTACTTCAAGAAGCCCTAGAAAAATGGTCATTTGACCTAATGGAAGAAGTAAACCCAAGATGTCTAGAAATCGTAGAACAAATCAATAATAAACTTGTAAAAGAATTCAAAGACAGAGGCTTCAGCGACAAGGCAATAGATCCATACAGAATTGTAACAGGCGATCTAGTACACATGGCAAACCTTGCAATCTATGTAGGATTTTCTGTAAATGGTGTAGCTGAAATTCACTCACAAATCCTAAAAGATGATACCTTCAAAGAATGGTATAAGGAAAGCCCAGAGAAATTCAACAACAAGACAAACGGAATCACACCAAGAAGATGGTTAGTATACGCTAATAGAGAGCTAACAAACTTCATCACAGAAAAACTAGGCACAGACGCTTGGAAAAAAGACCTAGCTATGCTAAAGGGTCTAGAAAAATTCCTAGATGATGAAGAAGTACTAGATGAATTACTAGAAATCAAACAAACAAAGAAAGACCAACTAGCTAAATACATCCTAGAAAATGAAGGAATAAAAATTGACTCACATTCAATCTATGATATCCAAATCAAGAGAATCCACGAATACAAGAGACAACACCTTAACATCCTTCACATCATCCACCTATATCACAAACTAAAGAAAAACCCAGACCTAGACTTCACACCAACAACCTTTATCTTTGGTGGTAAGGCAGCTCCAGGATACTTTAGAGCAAAGGGAATGATCAAACTTGCCAATGAAGTAGCAAGAGTAGTAAACAACGATAAGGATGTAAATGACAAGCTAAAGGTAATCTTCGTAGAAAACTACAGAGTAACCTACGCTGAAAAACTCTTCCCAGCAGCAGATGTAAGTGAACAAATCTCAACAGCTGGTAAGGAAGCAAGTGGTACAGGTAACATGAAATTCATGCTAAACGGTGCCCTAACCCTAGGAACTCTAGATGGAGCTAACGTAGAAATCTTTGAAGAAGCAGGCGAAGAAAACAACTACAGATTCGGAGCAACAGTAGAAGAATTAGCAGAAATAGCAGAATCATACAATGCCTTTGAATTCTACAGCAAAGATGAAGACATCAAAGATGTAGTAGATTCCCTAGTAAGTGGAGAATTCAAAGACCAAGATTCTTACTACTTCCTAGACATCTATAACGAGCTAATCAAACCACAAAATGGCGGTAGAGCTGACCAATACTATCTACTAAAAGATTTCAAATCTTATAAAGAAACACAAGCTAAATTAAACAAAGAATTTAGAAATAGAAAAGAATGGGCAAGAAAGGCCCTAAAGAATATCGCAAACGCTGGATTCTTCTCATCAGATAGAACAATCCTAGAATATGCAGATGATATTTGGAAAATAGACTAAGACTATGAACATAGATGTAATATTGGGGATAATGATCCCCTTCATAGGAACAAGCTTAGGGGCTGCCTGTGTTTACATCATGAAAGGCGAGCTAAAAGAAAAGGTCCAAAAGGGCCTTTCTGGCTTTGCCGCAGGTGTAATGGTAGCAGCGTCAATCTGGTCATTAATAATGCCAGCCATGGATATGGTAGAAGATAAAATGGGCAAAATGAGCTGGATACCTGCAGCAGTAGGATTTCTTGTAGGAATCTTCTTCCTCCTATTTTTAGATAGCGTAATCCCTCACCAGCATATAGATAGCGACCATCCGGAAGGAATGAAGGCAGAAAGCCTCAGAAAAACAACCATGATGGTGCTAGCAGTAATCATACATAACATACCAGAGGGAATGGCAGTAGGAGTATCATTTGCAGGAGTCCTCTATGGTAATACCCACATGACAATGGCAGGAGCCATAGTCCTATCCATAGGTATAGCCATTCAAAACTTCCCAGAAGGAGCCATCATATCTATGCCCCTAAGGGCAGTAGGAGTAAACAAGCACAAGGCATTTGGAATGGGCATATTTTCAGGTGCAGTAGAGCCAATCGCAGCAATTCTAACCATAATCCTATCCCATTACCTAGTTCCAATCCTACCTTATCTTCTAGCCTTCGCAGCAGGGGCGATGATGTATGTAGTAGTAGAAGAACTAGTACCAGAAGCAACAGGTGAGGGCGAAGGCCACACCAACATAGGAACCCTTGGCTTTGCAGCAGGCTTTGTAGTAATGATGATTTTAGATGTCATGCTAGGATAAAATAATTGAAACTCAGTAATGGGTTTCTTTTTTAATTAAAATTTAGTTTTTTACTAACAAAATTTGTAATATATTTAGAAAATTTTATATTAAGTCATAATTGCTTGATATCAATAGTATTATTGCAATAAATGTGATATAATAGAAGTAATTAGAAGAGAAAAAATTTATATATAATTTATAAATATGAAACTCTTACATAGATTTCCTTAAATAAGCTAAGTAAATATAGATTTGCAAGAGTTAAGAAGGAAAGGCCTAATTATATTCTAGGAGGAATTATGGGAAAAATAATAAAAAATAAAATTCTAGGACTAATTTTGCCTTTGATGATGGTTTTGACCATATTTATTCCGAGTCTAAAGAGTTTTGCTACATCAACTGAAGCTAAGCCAAAAGTTCAGGCTGTAAGTAATAAGTACAGGGTAGAGCTAAAAATAAGCCATGTTGATGATAGAAAATCTGAGGGAGAAGACATCAAGGCAAATGGTAGACAGGTCAAGTATTTTAAATTGCCAAAAGAATACGAAACAAGAGACCATTTGGAAGTAGCTAAGAGGCTCCATTCCCTACCAATGGCAGAAGTAGAAAAAGAACTAAAAAGTGAGGGAATCTTATCCAATAAGTCTTTAATTTTTGATGATGGAAAGCTTGTAGAAAGCATAAAACCTGATAAGTTTGATAAGGATAATACCTTTGAAAAAATCGTATTAGAAAACCTTGAACCTGGTTTTTATCTTATAAAAGAAACAGATGAATCAAAGGAAAAATACGACCAGAAACTTATCACAACCATAGAAGAAGTCCCAGGAAAAACTGTAGAAAATGGACTTTTGATAGTAAACATGAAAAAAACTGTTAAGAATCCAGAAACTTCTATAACCCTTGTTAAGGTTGACCAAGATAATATCAACCAAAAATTAAACAAGGCAGAATTTAAGCTTTACAAAAAAGAAGGCGATAAGAAAATCCCTGTATCTGTCACAGAAGTTGCCAAGGGATCTTATAAGTATGACCCTACAAAGACAGTAGAAAGTATCCTAACAACCTGGGATAACGGAAGTTTGACTGTAGAAAACCTACCTGAAGGGGAATATTACTTTGAAGAAGTAACTCCTCCAGAAGGCTATGAAAATCCAGACAATATCGGTCAAATTTCAGATACCTTTAAACCAGGTCAAGGAAATGTAGTTGTTAAAAACAAGAGATATCCACTTCTTAAAAAAGTAGATGATAAGACAAGCGAAGCCCTAAATGGTGCTAAGTTTAAGTTATTTAAAAAAGATGGCAGCCCTGTAAAAGTGAAATTAAATGCCAAGGGCCAATTTACTTATGACGAAAAGGGTAATATTGACGTGGTTACTACATCAGGCAAGGGTACCATCTTTATAGAAGCTTTGCCAGATGGGGAATATTATTTCCAAGAGAGCGAAGCTCCTAAGGGCTATCAAGCTGATACAAAAAAGAAATATGAGTTTTCTTATGCAAAAGGCAAGATGACCACATCTGATAAGAAGCCTTACCTAACTATAGGCAATACAAAAATTCCTGTTAAAGGTGAAACACCAAAACCAAAAGAAACACCTAAAGGTGGTTACAAGTTCGTAAAAACTGACAATACTTCCAAGGCTAAAAGACTTGGTGGAGCAGTCTTCCAAGTACAAAAAATTGTAAATGGAAAATATGAGACCATCCAAAGAAATGGCAAAAACTACCAAGTAATATCAGATGAAAAGGGAGAATTTTCCGTATCTGACCTTGAATATGGTGACTATGCCCTAAGAGAGATTAAGGCACCAGCAGGTTATAATCCAGAAAGTGCGCCAATTAAATTTACTATTAAGGCAGGAAGTGATTCACTACCAGCTATCTTTATCGAAAATAAAGAGGTTCCACCAGGAACACCTCCACCACCAGAAAAACCACCAGTACCACCAACACCAGAAAAGCCAAACACTGTTATAAAAACCGAAAAGCCAAACACAATTATCAAGACAGACAAGCCAATAAATACAGTTAAGACAGATTACACACCATCTACCCAAACAACTGTATCTAAGATTATTAGAGGCCCACTTGTTAAGACTGGTGATATTAGGATTATCATCATGGCAGTGATTGGACTTATACTCTTGATAGTTGGTGTAAAATTAGTCAGATCAGCAGAAAAACCAAGAATAGCATAGTAGATTTACTTAAGAGTAAACTTCTTTATAATCTATTAGAGGGGCTCTAAGTCAGATGGCTTACGCCCCTCTTTTATGAATGGAAAAATAATGGCGAAAAAAGATAAAAAAGCAAAAAAAGTTAATAAGAAAAAATCAAACAAGGCCAAATGGATATTCAGGCTGTTTTTCTTGCTTGGCTTTATGGTCATGATGTATCCTTTGATTTCAAGACTCTATTACCGTATAGAATCCAATGAGCAGGTATCAACTTTCTCCGAAGGAGCTAAAAAACTTGATACTAAGGAAATTGACAGGCGTATCAACCTTGCCAAGGCCTTTAACGAGTCCTTGTCAGGTAAGATTGCATCAGACCCTTACAGCCGTAAGCAACAAGAAGAAGGTCGTAAGGAATACGCTAGGATGCTTGAGGTAGAGGAGATGATTGGTACTGTTGATATACCAAAGATTAACCAAAAGCTCCCAATCTATGCAGGTACCAGCGAGGATATCCTCCAAAAGGGTGTAGGTCACTTGGAAGGTACATCTCTTCCTATAGGTGGTAACTCCACCCACACGGTCCTTACAGCCCACTCAGGTCTTCCAGAAGCGACCCTCTTTACCCACCTTAACCAGCTTGAGATAGGAGATAAGTTCTATATAGAAAATATCGAGGGAATCATAGCCTACCAGGTAGACCAAATCAAGGTAATAGAGCCATCAAACTTTGATGACCTCATGATTAGCCCGGGCCATGACTATGCAACCCTTCTAACCTGTACACCAATCATGATCAATACCCACAGGCTTATTGTCAGAGGCCATAGGGTGCCTTATGTGCCAGCGGTTGATGAAGAACTTATTAGAGAAAGCAGAAATAACTGGATATTTAGACTCCTCTTCTTCGCTTCCCTAGTCCTAATCCTAATCCTTATAATCCTAATTTTAAAATTAAGAAGGGATAATAAGAAGTACTTTAGGAAGATTGCAGAGATTTCTAAGAAGGGCCTTACAATAGTTAAGCCGAAGGCAAAAAGTCAGGGTGACCTCTTTGACAATCTAGCGGAAGATGACGGAGATGACTATGACTAATCCAAAAAAGAAAAAGCCCAACAGGCTTATGTTTGTAGGCATCTTTCTTTTGGGTCTCTTGATTTTCTCCTATCCTTTGATAAGTCAAAAATATTATGAAATTCAAAAGGAAGATGAGGTTATAACCTTCGTTAAGGCAGCCAAGGCCCTTCCACCAGAAGATTTGGATAAGAGGATGGCCCTAGCCCATGCCTATAACAAAACCCTAGACCCATCACGTCTTGCAGACCCTTATACCGATATAGAAAAGGCTGCAAGGGCAGACTATGCTAGGATGCTAGAGGTAGAAGAGATGGTAGGTCATATAAATATCCCCAAAATTGGTGTAGATATTCCTATTCGTGCTGGCTCATCTGATGATGTTTTGCAAAAAGGGGCAGGCCACTTGGAGGGAACATCGCTTCCAGTAGGTGGAAAGTCTACCCATACGGTTATTACTGCCCATAGGGGCTTACCAAATGCCAAGCTCTTTAGAAACCTAGACCAGCTTTCTTATGGTGATGTATTTTATATTACAAATATCAAGGAGACAATTGCCTACAAGGTAGAGAAAATCCAGGTTGTAGAGCCATCCAATTTTGAGCCGGTCCTAGTAGTGGAAGGCCACGATTATGCGACTCTTTTAACCTGTACACCTTATATGATCAACTCCCACAGACTCTTAGTCAGGGGAGAGAGGATTCCTTACCAGGCAGCAATCGACGATGGTATAGCAAATACACCTAGAGCTAGGGTTGATTTCTTTAGGATGGTCCTTGTGATGATCCCAATAATTCTAATCTTAACCCTAACCCTCTTTAGAGAAAAGAAAAAAACAGACCACTTAAGTAAGGAGCTTAAAGAAATTGAAGAAAGAAATAAAACTAACTAAAAAATCATTTTTGGGATATATCCTGATTTTAGTTGGCCTAGCCCTCTTGACTAGCCCCCTTATCCTAAGGTCATACAACGATATTAGGGCAAATGCTTCTAAGAAAGTTTTTGAAAAGCAAGAGGCAGCAAAAAGTGCTGACCTAATTGAAGAAGAAAATAAAAAGGCCCAGGCCTATAATGAGATAATCAAAAATTCTGATATGAGTGTCCAAGACCCATTTACAACTGATGAGTATGAAAATGGCTATGATATGTTTACAAAAACTAACACTCCCTTTGCCTACCTATCTATACCCAAGCTTGATAAGTACCTTCCCCTATATATAGATGCTACAAAAGAGCATATATCAAGGGGAGTAGCCCAAGTTGCAGGCACAGCAATGCCGGTAGGTGGAGTTGGAACAAGGTGTGCCATAGCAGGCCATAGGGGCTGGTGGGGCGATACCATGTTCTTGTATGTAGATGAGCTAGAACAAGGCGATTATATCTACATAGAAAGGGCTAATCAAACTATGAGATATGTGGTAAGTGATAAGGAAGTCATAGGTCCATATGATCGGGACAAACTAGCCCCAAGAGAAGGCCTTGATATGATAACTCTCCTTACCTGTTCACCATTCTTGCCACCTAGACCAGATAGGCTTCTGGTAAATGCCGTAAGAGATGAAACAGGACCTGCAGAAGAATTTGAATTATCAAATGGCAGACTAAAGGCTAGCCAATACGATGATGAAGAAGGAGATAAGCTAGTAAAAATTACTAAGATTGCGACATTAATCGGGGCAATCTTAGGCACTCTTGCCTTTATCTATACCCTAGTCAGGTTTACAAAAAGGATTAAGATAAGCATTTAGAAATTAAATATAAGATTGATATGACAGGTTAGCTTTGTTTTTTATAGGCTAACCTGTTTTCTTATGCAGATATTTCTATATATATGAAATTAATTTTAATTATTTAATTTCCAAATATCTATAAATCAATCTAATATTAATCTAAAGCCTTTAATGACATTATAAATCTTGACTTAATATTCACATAAAAGTAAAATAAAAAAGACGTGCTTCACTATAGTAGATTAGTGAACAAAGGACCTAGTAGTAAATTTTTATTACTTTGAATATTGAAAGGAATTTTATGAGTTTTATAGAAAAGCTTATACCGACAATCAATGGATATTTGTATTATCCAATCTTAATTATTATTTTGCTGGCAAGTGGCCTATATTTTTCTTTTAGGAGTGGCTTTATTCAATTTAGGCTCCTTGGCGATGCCTTTAAGGTAATTGTAGAAAAACCCGAGAGCGATGAGGATGTATCAAGCTTTCAGGCTCTTATGGTATCTACCGCTTCTCGTGTTGGTACGGGTAATATTGTAGGGGTGGCCAATGCCATCTGCCTGGGAGGACCTGGTGCGGTATTTTGGATGTGGATTATTGCTATAATTGGCGGAGCTTCAGCCTTTATCGAATCAACCCTTGCCCAAATTTATAAGAGAAGGTCTGATGATGGTACATCTTACGGTGGACCTTCTTATTATATTGAAAATGGCCTTGGTTCAAGAAAGCTTGGAGTAATCTTTGCCATAGCCTTGATTATGACCTATGCCTTGGGCTTTAATATGTTAGCTTCCTTTAACCTCCAACAATCTTTTAGGGCCTATGGTTTTTATGACAAAAACACTACTCCTTGGCTTATTGGAGGTATCTTAGCCCTAGTTACAGCTTATTGCATACTTGGTGGTGGTAAGAGGATTATTAAGTTTACATCCTTCATAGTTCCCTTCATGGGCCTAATTTATGTATTGATGTCCTTAGTCATGATTGTTCTAAATTTTTCAAACATACCAGCCATGTTTAGATTAATCTTAGAAGATGCCTTCAATTTTAAGGCAATCTTTGGAGCAGTGGCAGGATCTGCTCTGGTAGAGGGAATCAAGAGAGGTCTTTATTCAAATGAGGCTGGTATGGGTTCGGCACCAAATGCTGCAGCAAGTGCTGTAGTAAGCCATCCTGTCAAGCAAGGCCTTGTGCAGATGATTTCTGTATTTCTTGATACCCTTGTGATTTGCACAGCTACAGCCTTTATGTCTCTCGTATCAGGTATTGTACCTACAGAAGAACTTGCTGGTTCGCCTCTAGTGCAAAAATCCTTAGCAACAGTATTTGGATCTTACGGTAATATTTTTATAACCGTATCCCTTGCCCTCTTTGCTTTTACAACTCTTCTGGGCAATCTTTACTATTGTGATTCTTGTCTTTCATATTTATTTAAGAAGACTCCGAATAAATATCTTATGATTTGCTTTAGGATTTTTGCAAGCCTAGTAATATTTGTGGGAGCCGGCATGAAGATGGAATTTGTGTGGAACTTTGCCGACCTACTCATGGGGATTATGACAATTATAAATATATCCTCAATCTTGCTTTTGGGTGGTATATCTATAAAAGCCCTAAATGATTATATTGACCAAAGGAGAAGAGGCCAAGAGCCAGTATTTATGGCAAAAAATATAGGTCTTGATGAAAGCAAGCTAGACTATTGGAAATAGAAATTTTACAGCCAGGCCCACCCTGGCTTTTTTCTTAGAAAATTATTGGTGATAGACTAGGCTTTTGTGATATAATATTAGTATTAGTAAATAGGCCTAGCCTATTAGAAAGGAAAAATTATGAAGAGATTAGGTAAATTTATATTAAGTCTTTGTCTGGTGGCAGGCATTGGTTTTGCAGGATTTATGCTAGGAACAAATATGGATACAGGATCTGGGAGCTCTTCTAGGTCTAACCAATTAATCAGCGATATGGCATCCCTTAAGGAATTGCTTGATAGGAATTTCCTTTTTGATGTCGATGAAGAAAAGCTTTATGAAGGCAGCCTAAAGGGTATGTTTGCAAATCTTGGCGACCCATATACTGCTTATTATCCAAAGGAAGAGTTTGCTAAGCTTATAGAAAACCTTGACGGAAGATATAAGGGAATAGGTATTAGTATGTCAAATTCTAAAGAAGGGCTTATAAAGGTTATTCAAGTGTTTGATGGTTCTCCTGCTCAGGAAGTTGGTTTAAAATCAGGAGATTTTATAAAATCAATTGAAGGAAAAGAATTCGCAGGAAATCAGCTAGAGGAAGCCGTTGCCCTTATTAGAGGAAAAGATGGTTCAAAGGTAAATATGAAAATATTGAGGGTTAGTGAAGATAATCCAAAGGGAGAGGAAATCGACGTTGAGGTTGAAAGACGTGATGTCAAGGTAGACACAGTCAAGTCCCAAACCCTAAATCTAAAGGGAATTAAGGTTGGTTATTTAAGATTAACTGCCTTTGATGATGTAACTTGGGAAGACTTCAAAGACCAATATGCCAAACTTAAAAACGAAGGGGTCCAAGGCCTTGTCCTTGACTTAAGAAATAATCCAGGTGGTGCCTTAGATGTTTGCCTAAATATAGCTGATACCTTCCTAGATGAGGGAGTAGTAGTAACCACAGAAGATAAGGATGGCAATGTCGTAAGCGAAAAATCAGATGCAGAATATGATGACATACCAATGGTAGCTTTGATAAACGAAAACTCAGCATCAGCATCAGAAATCCTAGCAGGCGCCCTAAAAGATAGGGGCAGGGCTAAGATAGTCGGTGAAAAATCCTTCGGCAAGGGAGTCGTTCAAAAGATATTCCCACTTGATAATGGAGCTGGAGCAAAGATTACTATCAGCGAATACAAGACACCAAACGGCGAGAAAATCAACAAAGTTGGTGTTAAGCCTGATATAGTAGTAGAAAATAAAAATCCAGACTTAGACCTAAATGAAAATGACTTTACTAAAGATAGTCAATTCTTAAAGGCTCTAACAGAACTTATAAAAGAAATAGGAAATAAAAATTAGGACAGCCAGCTGTCCTTTTTTTGAAGGGGTAAGTATGAAAGAGATAAGGACCTACAGGGTAGGGTCAATGCTTTGCAACAAGGAGGGCTTTTTAAGTCTTAAAAATCTAACAGGCCTTATGTTTGATATATCCTTTATCCAATCCGATAAAATTGAAAAAAATCTAGATATGAATGGAAAGGTGCGGCTAGTTTATTCCTGGGATATAGAAATCGATACGCCAATAAAAGCAGATGATGTTATAGAAATTACATCAATCCCCACCCAGATAAAAAGATTTTATGCCTACAGGAATTTCCTTATAAAAAAAGATGGCAGGCAAATTGCAAGGGCCTGTGCAAAACTTGTTTTATTTGATAGGCTTAAGGGAAAACTCAGCTTGATTGATGAAAATATCCAAAAAGCCTATGGAGAAGAAAAATCAATCTATGAGGGAAAAGATTTTAAAAGGCCAAATGATTTTGAGAATTTAAAGGAAATTGCTATTAGGCAGGCTGATTTTGATAAAAATGGTCACGTCAATAATGGGATTTATTTTGACTTCCTAAAAGAGATTGAAAAAAATAGGGAAGATAGGATTTCTTATATAAAAATCATCTACAAAAATGAGATAAGAGATCAGAAAGAAGTAAATTTATCCTATAAGGATTCTGATAAAGAAGTGGTATTTTCTCTTGATTCAGAAAGCATTAACCACAGCTATGGAGTGATTAGATATGTATAAGGAAAATTATGGAAATATTCCAAACAAGGATAAGATAAGGTCAATAATGGATGAGGCCTTTGCCGCAAATCCCACAAAATGGATAATCCATTCCCACCTAGTTGGCAAAACTTGCCAAAAGATAGGAAAGGAGCTTGGCCTTGACCCAGATATAGCACTTGCTTGTGGGAGTCTTTTTAATATAGGAAGGGGCCTTGGCCATGATAATATGGCTCATCTATTGGAGGGATACAAATTTTTAAGGAGCGAATCATACTTTTTCCCAGCCCGCCTTGCCCTAGGCTATGGCTTTGTGACTGACAAGATAGATTCTTATAGGGGGGAGAAAAATGTGTCTGATTTTGACTTGGATTTTATAGGAAAATTCCTTAAGAAGAGAGAGATAAGTCCCTATGAAAAGCTGGTAATTGTCGTTGATAATTATATTAAAAATGAATATCCAAGCCTTGCTGAGAAAAGTGATGTCAAAGAGGGGTCGGAAGATTCAGAAATTAGCAAGATAATAGATAATTGGCAGAAAGATTTTGAAAAAATCCTTAGCAAGGAAATAGGAGCCTATGTGCCCAAGAGAAAGTCTTACAAATTTCCCTATAATTTATTCAAAGATCAAAAATAATATTGCAAAATATGTATATTTGAGTATATTATAAGTGAATTTATTTTATCAACCCAGGGAGGTCGCACGACCTCCTCAATTTTTTTTATGAGGACTTATGACTAAAAGAGAAATCAACCACATTCCATACGACAAACTCAAAAAATATATAGAAGATGAATCCATGACTGAAAGCCTGATGGAAAGGGCTGATGAGATTAGAAGGGCAAATTACGGCAACAAGGTCTACATCAGAGGCCTAATCGAAGTGTCAAATATTTGCAAGAATAATTGCTATTATTGCGGGATAAGAAGGTCAAATGACCATGTCAACCGTTACAGGCTTGCCAAAGACGAAATCCTAAGATCGGCTGATTTTGGCTATGGGCTTGGTTTTAGGACCTTTGTTATGCAAGGGGGAGAAGACCCTAGCTTTTCCAGGGACTTTGTTGTAGATTCCATAAGAGAAATTAAAAATAAATATCCAGATACAGCCATAACCCTATCTCTAGGCGAAAGGTCTTATGAAGACTACAAGGCTTTTTACGATGCGGGAGCTGACAGGTATCTTTTAAGACAGGAAACATCAAACCCAGACCACTATGCCAAAATCCACCCTAAAGAGATGAGCTTAGCTCATAGGCAAGAATGTCTTTATAACTTAAAAGAAATAGGCTACCAGGTTGGGGGAGGCTTCATGGTCGATAGCCCCTACCAGACTACAGATGATTTGATAAGAGATATCAGATTTTTAGAAGATTTAGAGCCGGATATGGTAGGGATTGGACCATTTTTGGTAAGTCACGATACACCCTTTAAGGACTTTAAGGATGGGTCTTTTACAAAAACATTGAGAATGGTAGCTATCCTTAGGCTAGTCTTTCCCTATGCCCTAATACCAGCAACTACGGCCCTAGGCACCATAAATCCAAAGGGCAGAGAGCTTGGCCTTAGGGCAGGTGCCAATGTCCTCATGCCAAACTTATCCCCAGCAAAGGCCAAAAAATCCTACAATCTTTATGACAATAAGTTAAACACAGGCCTTGAAGCAGCAGAAGCCAAAAAGGCCCTAGAAAAGGAAATAGCAAGTTTTGGCTATCAGATAGTAACTGATAGGGGAGATGTTAGAGATAAGAATTAAGAAAAACCTTGATAAGTGCGGGAAAATCCGACTATCAAGGTTTTTTATTGCTTATTTATAATTTTTCCAAGAAACCTTCCACATCTTCCTTCCTGGTCCTAAAGGTGGTAACAAGTCTAATCACCTTCTCATTATCTTCTTCAGACATGATTTCAAAGTAGGCGACTTTCGCCATTTTTTCATACTGGTCATCTGATACTTTCACAAAAACTTGGTTTGACTCAAATGGATAGGCAAGTTTATAGCCTTTTTCCTCAAGACCCAATGCAAGTAGCTTTGCCATTTCAAAGGCGACCTTGCTGCCCTTTAGGTAAAAGCCTTCTTCAGAAAAGACTCTCTCCCACATGATTCCTTGAATAAAACCCTTGGCTAGGAGACTTCCTTTTTGTTTAATAAGGTTGATTAAATCTTTTTTAAGGTCCTCATTTTTTACAATCAGAGCCTCGCCAAAAAGAAAACCGGCCTTGGTTCCGCCTAGATAAAAGATATCACACATCTTAGTCAAGTCCTTTAGGCTGTAGTCGCAAAGATCACTTGCAAGGGCAGCAGCCATCCTAGCCCCGTCTATAAATAGATAAAGGCCATTTTCCTTGCAAAAATCATAGATTTCTTCTATTTCTTTTTTCTTATAAACTGTTCCAAGCTCAGTAGTATTTGAAATATAGACCTTTTTAGGAACTGTCACATATTCTGTAGAAAAGGATGCATAGGCTTTTTTAAGATTTTCTAGGCTAATTTTCCCATCTACTGACTCTATAAGCTCGATTTTAAGACCTGTAGCCTCAATTGAGCCTGCCTCATGACCCTCTATATGGCCAGTCGCAGCAGAAAGGACAGAATCTTGTTGGCGCATGCCAGCTGCTGCCCCTATGATATTTGCAGGTGTACCGCCTGGAAGAAAGTAGATATCGATATCTCTATCTCCAAGAGCTTCTTTTATAAGACTTTTGGCCTTATCAGAGTGAGAGTCAAAACCATAGCCAGGATTTTTCTCATCTATAGAATCTTTTAAAGCATCCAAGATTTCTGGATAGCAGATAGAATTATAATCATTGACAAAAAAATACATATAACCTCTTTTCTATAAATTTCACTTACTTTTATTTCTTCTATTATAACATTTTTAAAAAAATTAGATAAAATTAAATAAATTTCAAGAAATAAGGTTTTCCTGCTGATATCGTGAATGAGATTGATAATTTATATCAAAGATTTCTAATTAGTAGTATTGATATTCATTATCGACTATGATATATTAGTAGTGCAAGGATATGACATCCTGTATTTAAAGATATTGCAATAAAACTAAAATTATAGAGGAGAGATTATGCCTATTACATTTTATAGCATAGGTGATACAGTCGAAGTAATCAAACTTAAGGGCGATGAAAAGATTATAAAACACCTAAATAACCTAGGTTTTGCTAAAGGTAGAATAATAAAGCTTTTGAATTTTGATGGGGTCAACTACATATTTACTATTGATGATAATAGATTTGCCCTTAATAAAGAATTAGCTAGTAAGATAATTGTTAAGGAGGTAGCAGCCTAATGCCATTTTTAAATGAAGTGCCAGTAGGGGATACTGTAAAAGTTGTAAAACTTGAGGGCGATGGCCCTACAAAAAGAAGAATTATGGATATGGGAATTACAAAAAATACAGAAATTTTTGTAAGAAAACTTGCTCCACTAGGTGATCCTATCCAAATTAACCTAAGAGGTTATGAACTAAGTATTAGAAAAGAAGATGCGAAGAATATAAGAGTGGAAAAGATATGAGTATAAGAATAGCACTTGCTGGTAACCCAAACTCAGGTAAGACCACCCTATTTAATGCCCTAACAGGCTCAAATCAAAGGGTAGGTAACTGGCCAGGGGTTACTGTTGATAAAAAAGAAGGCGTATTAAAAGGCCACAAAGACGTAATAATAGAAGACTTGCCAGGTATTTATTCACTTTCTCCATATACAATGGAAGAAGTTGTTTCAAGAGAATATCTAATCAATGACAGACCTGACTTAATAGTAAACCTAGTAGATGGTTCAAACCTAGTTAGAAACCTCTACCTTACAAGCCAACTAGCAGAACTAGAAATCCCAATGGTTATATCCTTAAACATGATGGATATAGTTAAATCAAAGGGAGATAAGATTGACATCAAGGCCCTAGAAGAAAAACTAAATATTCCTATAGTTGAAACTGTTGCAGCTAGGGAAAAGGGTGTTGATAAATTAATAGCGAAAATATTAGAAGTTGCAAAAGATGGTCAAAAACCAAAAGAAATGGCCTTTGATGCTGACTTAGAAGAAGCCCTTAAACCAATTGAAGCTGGCTTAAAGCCAATAGTTGGTGAAGATTTATCTAGATATTATTCAATCAAGGCTTTCGAAAATGACGAAGAATCACTAGGCCATATCAAGCTTACAAGCGAATTAAAAACTAAGGTAGAAGAGGCTAGAAATAAGCTAGAAAAAGAACTAGAAGATGATGCTGAATCAATCATCACCACAGCTAGATATGAAAACTTAGCTAATCTTTCAAGCGATGTCCTAGTCAAGGCTCCACCAAAGGTAAGCCTTACAGATAAGGTTGATAAGATTGTAACCAGTAGAATCTTAGGTCTACCAATCTTTGCCCTAGTAATGTTTTTGGTGTTTTTCGGTGCAGTTTATGAACATTCACCAGGAACCATGGGCACAGATTTAGTAAATGGTTTCTTTGAAGATACCCTAATACCAGGTGTTGGAGCATGGATGGAAGGCGCTAATGTAAACCCAGTTATTCAATCATTGATAACAGATGGAGCTCTTGCAGGTGTGGGAGCAGTACTTGGATTCTTACCACAAATGATGGTTCTATTTGCCCTATTATCAATCCTAGAAGATATAGGATATATGGCAAGGGTAGCCTTCATCATGGACAGACTCTTTAGAAGATTTGGTCTATCTGGTAAATCATTCATCCCAGCCATGGTTGCAACAGGATGTGGTGTACCTGGTGTCCAAGCATCAAGAACAATCGAAAATGAAAGAGATAGAAAGATTACAATCATGACATCTACTTTCATGCCTTGTTCAGCAAAATTACCAGTAATTGCCCTTATAGCAGGAGCATTTTTCCCAGAAAACAAAGCCTTGGTATCATTCTCATTCTATATGATTGGTATAGCTTCAATTGTCTTTTCAGGAATTATCCTAAAGAAATTTAAGGCACTAGCAGATGAACCAGCACCATTTATTATGGAATTACCTCCATACCACGCACCAAGAGTAAAATCAGTTTTAACTGATGTTTATAATAAGTCTAAGGCCTATGTTAAGAGAGCTGGAACAATAATCTTTATATCAGCTGTTATAATTTGGTTCTTAACACACTTCGACTTCAGATTACACTTAATTGAAGAAAACTCAGAAGGATCAATCATAGCTGTATTAGGTTTCATAATCGGCGTAATCTTTAGGCCAATAGGCTTTGGAAGCTGGCAATCAACAGTTGCAACAATATCAGGTTTCGTAGCAAAAGAGAACGTAGTTTCTACAATGGGAGTTGTTTTAGGTCTAGGTAGTGAAGTTGCAGAAGATACACCTGAGTTACTCCAAGCCTTTGGTGCCGCAATAGGAACACCTGTAGCAGGTTATTCATTCTTACTATTTAACATGCTCTGCATGCCATGTTTTGCAGCAGTAGGTGCTATCAAGACAGAAATGGATGATAATAAGTGGACAGCCATAACTATAGGATATCAAATGGGCTTTGCTTATATAGTAAGCTTCATTTTCTATCAACTAGCAAGCTTCTTTGCTTATGGTAAATTTGGAATAGGCACAGTACTTGGACTAGTAGCCCTAATCTTCTTCATCTACATGGTAGTAAGAAAAGGAAGCTCTAGAAAAAACTTAGCATACAACGAATCATTAGCCAAAGCTTAGATTAAAAGGAAGCTAGAAAGTAAATCCTTAAACTAGAATTTCAAGTTTAAAATTATAAATCAAGTAAGAGCTTAAATTTAAGTCAGCCCCCTTTAAGGGGGGAGGGCTTATAAAAGAAAGGAAGAAAAATGAATTTACCATCATGGATTATCCTAATCTTAGTACTAGCAGCATGTTCTTATGTAATCTACACAAGATTTATCAAGAAAACATCAGGTGATTGTGGAGGTTGTTCAGGATGTTCTAGCGACAATGATCACAAATCTTGTTGCCACTAGGACTAGGCTAAAAATATAAAAAACGAAAACACAAAAAAGATGCCAGGCATAAAGAAAATATTAAGACTAAAAAGCTAATTTATAAAATTGACTAGAAAAGAAAAGTCAAAACTTAAAGGAATTAATAAATAGTCTTATGCTAAATTTCTGATGTCTAGGCTGTATACTTAATTTTTTTTGAAAGGCTTTTGATAAAAATTATCAATATCACATAAGTCTTCACAAGGTTCATCCCTTGACAATCAAATTTCTATTTCATTCTGACAAAGAAAGTCAGGAAGAATCCGATAAAGGTAGATTTAAATAATATATAAATTTGTCGAGGAGATGATCCAGAGTAAACTTTATTTTTTTAAGTAAAGTATGATATAGGTTATCATTATCATTATGATATCAAATATAAATCTTACCCGAAAGAAAAAGGGTACACATAGTTAGAATGTAACTAAAAAATATTAAAATTTTGGAGGAAAAAACGATGAGTAAAGTAGCAGTAGTATATTGGTCAGGAACAGGTAATACAGACATGATGGCAGATGAAATCACAGCCAAATTAAACGACCTAGGTCATGAAGCAGAAAAAATCTTTTCAGATAATTTCTCAGCTGATGATGTAGCAAACTTTGATGGTTTTGCCTTTGGTTGCCCAGCTATGGGATCAGAAGAGCTAGAAGATGGTTCATTTGAACCAATGTTTGAATCAGTAGAAGACAAACTTGGCGATAAACCAGTAGTCCTATTTGGTTCATACGAATGGGCAGATGGCGAATGGATGCAAAACTGGACATCTAGATGCCAAGATGACAATATCAACCTTGTAGCAGATGGTCTAATAGCTTATGATACTCCACAAGATGAAGATCTTGAAGCTTGCAGAAATCTTGCTGAAAGCCTAGCAAAAGCACTTTAAGCCATGGGTGAGTCCTATCTACTTAGTCACTGCACCCAAGTCTTAGCTAATATCAAGCCTGCCAACCTCTTCAGAATTGCAGGCAAGAGTAGGGAATATATCATAGACTTGTTAAAGGAATGGAATAAGAGATTTAATAAATTTGATATATATTTTAGACAGGTAGCAAAAAATGACAAGGGCTCACTAATATTTGTATATAGAAAAGATAAGTTACAAGCCTACCTAGCTGAAGATCAGATAAAAATATTCCTAAAGAGCCTAGACTATGAAGTTGAATCTCTCGATAAGTGCTTATCATGCGTTATCAAAAAACTGTCATTAGGATATTTCCCCCATGAGATTGGATGCTTTTTAGGCTACCCATACGAAGATGTGGAAGGTTTTATTGCAAACAAGGGCCAAAACTACCTCTGCTGTGGATACTGGAAGGTCTACAGCCAAAAAGAAGAAAAAGAAAAACTCTTCGCCCTTTACGATAAAACAAGAAAGGCCTATATGGACACCTACATTAAAGGCCAAGATATAGATAAACTAGTAATTGCATAGATAAACTAGTAATAGTACAGATCAAACCTAAAAACGTAATATCATTGAATGTAAAAAAGACCTAAGCTTTGAAATTTAGGTCTTTTTACTTGGATAAATTTTATACAAAATACTTGGCCTGGGCCTTGTAGAGGTCGGAGTATTTGTTTTTGTATTTCATGAGCTTTTCGTGGCTATCGTAGGCTGCGATTTTCCCCTCATCTAGGAGGAGAATTTTGTCTGTGAACCTGGTTGAGCTCATCCTGTGGGAGATGAAGATTGCGGTCTTATCTTTGGTCATTTCGTTAAAATGTTCATAGACCTGTGCTTCTGCCAATGGGTCAAGGCTTGCTGTTGGCTCATCTAGGATTATAAATTCTGGCTTGTGGTAGATGGCCCTGGCTATGGCAAGTTTTTGCTTTTGGCCAAGGGATAGGTCTGTGGCATTTTCGTAGATATCCTTGTTTAGATAGGTATCAAGGCCATTTTCAAGAGTTTTAACCCTCTCATCTAGGTCTAATTCCTTTAAAATTTCGCTAACATTTTCCACATCATAATCCATATTTCCTATAATATTTTCTTTTATTGTAAAAGGCATGATTGAAAAATCTTGGAAGACTCCGCTAATCTTTTTATAAAGAGATTTCTTTGAGATATTTTTGATATTGACTCCATTGTATAAAATTTCTCCGCTATCTATATCAAAAAATCTAAGGATTAGCTTGACTAGGGTTGTCTTTCCTGCGTTATTTACACCCACAATAGAGATTTTCTCGCCTCTGTTGATTTTAAAGGATATATCATCAATAATCTTTCTATCAGAACCTGGATAGGTGAAGGATACATTTTTAAAGACTAGGCTTTCAAATTCTCCTGCTTCTTTTAAATTTTCTTCCTTGTCAGAATCTAGGATATAAAAATCATAGAGGGGCTCGAGGTTGGCAAGGCTCATTATAAAGGCTGCTAGCTCAGAAAACATGGTCTGAAAGGCTGTCATGAAGTTTTCATTTGCAGCTATGATAGCAGAAAATGAACCAAAATTTATCTGTGGCCCGTAGGCAGCAGATAGGGTTCTCATTGCTACATAGGTGTAGGAAACTAACCTTAGAATAGACTCTAAAAATATTTTGAGAGCTCCCATATTGGCCTCATAGGCAAATTTATCTTCAAAGCCAGCAATCATCTCATCTAGATAGCCCTTGGTTTTTGATTTCATAAGAGGCCCTAGGTCAAAAACCCTAATTTCCTTCTGGTAGTGGGGACTTGCCATGAGGGAGAAATAATAAGAGAATCTCCTGTTTACATTTACAATCTCTAGGTCAAACTTGCTTGTGTAGGCAGCTTCTTTTCCATTTACAAAAATTATTAAGAGAGAAATAAATATTGAAAATGCGACCAAGTAAGGGGAGAAAGATATAATTACAAGGGCAGTTCCTATGATGGTTGCCACACTTGTTATTATATCCTTAAGGCATGATAGCAAGTTATGGATAGCCCCCATATTTATGGCAGCATTGGCTTTTTCCTTTAGGTCTAGGGTGTGAGGATTTTCTATGTTTTGGTAGGTCAAATCCATGGCTTTTTTGGCAAGCTCAAAGGTCAAATAATCATTAATTCCCTGGCGTCTTACAAATTCTTCTCTGCTTAAAAGTCTTTCAAGGCTTTCTAGGAGGATTTTTCCTATAATTAAGAGTAGAACAATTTTTATAAAGTCGCCTGTTGGCCTTGGCTCTGTGATTTGGTTGATAAAAATCATTGGCACGAAGACGTTGATCATGGTTGCTGCCGCAGGGGCCAAGGCATTTAGGATAATGACCGGTATATAAAGAGGATCGTTTTTTGCCGTAATTTTTGCAAAAAGCCAGAGGGCTTTTAATTTATTTTTCATTATTTTCCTCCAAATAGTATTTTCTTTGGGATTCGTACATTTCCTTATAAAGACCATTTTGTTTTAAAAGCTCTTCGTGACTTCCATATTCTGTGATTTTGCCGCCATCAAGGAGCATGATTTTATCACAAAATCTGGTAGATGCTAGTCTGTGGGAGATAAAAATCAGAGTCTTGTCTTTGCTGATTTCATCAAGGTCCCTATAGATTTTTTCTTCTGCAAGGGCATCGAGGGCTGCAGTTGGCTCATCCATTATTAATGCTCCAGCCTCCTTCTTATAAAGAGCTCTGGCTATTGCAAGTTTCTGATTTTCTCCTCCAGAAAAAAGTGTCCCATCGTCGTGGATATTTCGGGTCATTTGGGTGTCAATCCCCTTTGGAAGTTGGTCAAGCTTATAGGCAAGGCCTGCCTTTGTTAGTGAATCGATTACCCTGTCCCTATCGATATTCTTATCAGTCGCTGCCACATTTTCTGCAATAGAAACTGCAAGAGGTTCTACATTTTGTAGAACTGTGGCAAAGGCGGCATACCTTTCCTTACGGTCAAGGTCATTGGCATTTATGCCGTTAATTAAAATTTCGCCTGCTGTTGGCTTGTAGAGGCCTAAGATAAGGGAAACTATGGTAGATTTACCTGCTCCATTTACACCAACAATTGCGACCTTCTCTTTTTCACGAATTGTAAATGATAGATTTTCCAAAACATTCACATCAGATAGGGGATAGGAAAAGCTAACATTTTTAAATTCTATGGCCATAGGTCCTATGATTTTTTTATCTCCTGCCTCTGACTTGAGGTCTGCCCTAATCATATCAAAGCCATCTGACACATAAAGTAGATTTGACCTGGTTTGAGAGATGTTTATTACAAGAGTTAGGATAACCTGAGAATAAATCGCAACTGAAGTGATAAGGAGGGTTAGGTTTTTAAGGGTAATTTGATCTGCTAAAATTTTTCCTGTTAGGAAATAAAAGCAAAGAGCCTCGACTCCTACAAGGAGGACTGCAAGGACAGGGGATAAATACATCTCAGGTTTGATAAAGGTCCTTGAAATCTTAACTACATTTGCCACAAGAGGCTTAAAACCTTCTATAAACCTGTCCTTGAAGGAAAATACCCTAATATCTTTGGCAAAGCGAAAGTCGGATGCTTCCTTGTAATAGGCGTCAGTCTTTCTCCTAACCTTGTTAAGCTCTCCCATGTGGGAATGTCTGTATTTATTTGTATAAGATCTAATCATAAGCTGAATTAGGATTGAAATTATGGCAAGGATAAAAATTAGGGGAGATAATTTTGCCATAATCACTGATATTATCACAAAGGAGATAAGATTTGCCAAAATTTTATACATATCATGGTAAATCCCTTCTAGACCCTGGACATTGTTAGAAAAAGGTTCAAAACCTCTGGAAAATTCTGCCATAAAGAGAGAATTTTCCCCAAGACCGTAGTCCATTTCCATGATAGGACCAGAAGCCTTGATGAAGGTGGATAGCCTCGTACCCATATAAGTTGAGTAAGTTCTACGCTCTATCTGATTTGAAAGCATAGAACAGATGAAAATTATTAGGGCGTAGGCTGTAATTGTGACAATCATTGTCCTAAGGTCGGTGTTTTTTTCTATGAGATCAACCAAGTAATACATGATAAAGGCCTGGATTACTGGAATTAAGCCTGCAGTTATGGGATAGATTAAAAGAGATAATTTAATTTTAAGATTGTCCTTAAAAGGCTGGTAGGCCATCTTTAATAGGTCGATATTTGATAATTTATCGGCTCTTAAATATGATTTTACAAGATCTTCGTCCTTTAAATTTTGGGCTAAGTTTTCTTTTAGGTTTTTAAGATTCTTTTCCATGATTTTCCTCCCTTATATCCTTAGAAAATTCGGTTAATTCTTCTATGACCTTGTCAAAACCGGGACGTCTTAAATAATAATAGGTCTTCCTGCCCTCAATGTAGGCGCCGATAAAGCCACAAACGTGAAGCTGGCTAATGTGATAGGAGAGTGTAGCAGGAGTTATATAAAGCTTATCAGAAAGCTCTTTTGCATAGTGATTTTTCTCCTTTAAGAGATCTAAGATGTCAATTCTTGTAGGGTCTCCTAGGATTTTTAGGTATTGGCTAAGGTGTTTTAGTTTATTTTCTTTTTTGACAAAGTCCTTGTTTGAATAAATCCCAAATTTTATGAAGGCATCATCATAATCTTCTGATATAAATTGGATCATAGTCATGTTCGGTGCAAGGATTAGGCCATAGATATTAAGTGCCTCTTTTCTTTTTCTAAGAAAATCATTAAGGCCAACTTGATTTATAAGGTCATAGACTTTTTTGCAATCATCTTTTTCTATATTTTCAAAATGGTCTTCGAAAATTTTCTCAATCATAGGAAAATTATTTGCTAGAATTTCACAGATTTTCTCAAGAAGAGGATAGAGTCTATTATAAATTGATTTCTTATTAGAAAAAGATCTCAAAAGCTCCATAGCAAGCGTATCTTCATAGGGAAGAGTAGGTATAAGGCTTAGAAAATCAGATTTTAAAGCTTTTGCCGTCCATTCCTTTATATTTGTTGATTTTAAGCCTGAATCATTTATATCGACCCCAACAAATCTTAAGAAAGATAGGTCAAATACAAGCTCAAAGAGGTTGTAGGTGAAATCTTTTATATCGGTAACATTAATATTTTGGAAAATTCCTGCAAAGAAAGGTAGATAATTACCGTCATTTTCTGAAAAAATGTAGAAAAGATTTAAAATATCTTCGTTTTGATTGTTGAAAAAATCCTCAAGATAAGGAAGAGATTCTTTTTTTATTTTTTTAACATAATCTATATAAGTATCGTTGCTATTAAAAGCGATGTCTATAGAAGTTAAATTTAAATCCTGTGAATAGTTAAATCCTGGGTAAGAATCTTCAAAGGAAAAGAAATCTTTATTCTTGGCTGTGAGGTAGTTGGTATAAAGATAGATCATAAGGCCAGCTTCATTTACAAGCAGGGGTTTTCTTATTAGTTTAAAGTCCTTGAATTTTTCCATATTAGCTCCTTTATTCGATTTATATCTAATGGTAATTCTTATATTCGATATCTATTAACTTAATTATAAGACAAATTACATCTAACTTCAATAGACCTATATTCGATATTAATCTAATGAATTATAGGAAAATTTTCCTTGACATTATTTCCTATAAGTTTTAAAATTGATGTATACAAGGGAGTTCTTTCTAAGATCTGAGAGGAGGTTATAAACCTCGACCTTACCTGATTTGGGTAATGCCAACGTAGGGATGTGTACAAATTTACTCACTCTTATGAGAGCTTATTAAGACAGGCCTTGCTTGTCTTATTTTTTTGTAAATTTTTAAGAAAGGAAGATTCTTGTCGAAAATCGGCAAGCTTGCAAAAGGCAAGTAAAAATAATAAGCGTTAGATTGGGGGCACCACCTTCTATCGCTATAGAAAACAATGTAAGGAGATTTTTATGACAGAAATGAAAAAAGCATTGACCATTGCGGGTTCAGACTCCAGTGGAGGCGCCGGTATACAAGCAGATATCAAGACTATGACAGTCAATGGGGTTTTTGCCATGAGTGCGATCACAGCCCTAACTGCCCAAAACACAACCGGCGTAAGTGACATTTTAGAAGCAAGTCCAGAATTTTTGAAAGAACAATTGGATTCGGTTTTTACGGATATTTTTCCAGATGCAGTTAAGATTGGTATGGTTTCATCAAGTGGCTTAATCGAGGTAATTGCAGAAAGACTTATCCATTACAAGGCCAAAAATATTGTTGTAGACCCAGTAATGGTTGCAACAAGCGGGGCAAAATTATTACAAGATGATGCTATCAAAACCCTTGAAGATAAGCTCTTTCCACTTGCAGATGTCCTAACACCAAATATCCCAGAAGCAGAAATCCTAATCGGTAGGAAAATTAATTCTGTAGAAGATATGGAAGAGGCCGCTAAGGAAATTTCATCCAAATATAAGTGCGCAACTCTCTTAAAGGGCGGTCATGCCTTAAATGATGCCAATGACTACCTCTATGCAAATGGAACAGGTACTTGGTTTAAGGGCAAGAGAATTGACACAGAAAATACCCACGGAACAGGCTGTACTTTATCATCAGCAATCGCCTCTAACCTTGCCAAAGGATATCCAATGGATGAAGCAGTCAAAAAAGCCAAGGACTATATCTCAAAGGCCCTTGCCGCAGGGCTAGATCTAGGAAAAGGCTCAGGCCCAATGAACCACGCCTTTGATATAAAGGAAGAATATAAGGAGGTCTATGATGAAAAAGACTTCTAATTTTGAAAATGGCCTCATCTGGTTTGGGGCAGGGGTTTCCATAGCAGAAATTATTACAGGAACTTATTTTGCACCCCTAGGTTTTAAAAACGGCCTTATGGCCATCCTCATCGGCCATTTGATAGGGGCTATCCTCTTATATTTGGCAGGTATAATCGGAGGAAAAAGCGAAAAATCAGCCATGGAAACAGTTAAGATGTCCTTTGGCCAAAAGGGCGGCCTATTTTTCGCCTTCTTAAATGTCCTCCAACTTGTAGGCTGGACTGCCATCATGATCTATGACGGGGCAATTTCAACTTCCCACGTCTTTGCCACAGGCCACATCCTTTGGGCCCTAGTGATTGGACTTTTGATCCTAGTTTGGATAAAGATTGGAATTTCAAATCTTGGTAAGCTAAATACAGTTTCCATGTCACTTCTATTTATCCTAACTATTGTCCTTTCCTTTAAAATCCTAAAAGGAGTTGACTTTATGTCAGAATCCACTGCTGATGCCATGAGCTTTGGCCTTGCCATTGAGCTTGCCATAGCCATGCCAATGTCTTGGATGCCACTTATTTCTGACTACACTAGAGAGGCAGAAGACCCAAAGGCTGCAACCCTCACATCAACTCTAACTTACAGCCTTGTATCAATTTGGATGTATGTGATAGGAATGGGCATGGCCCTTCTTACAGAGGAAAGCGACATAGCCATGATTATGGTTAAATCAGGCCTAGGCCTTGCTGCCATGCTGATAATTATCCTATCTACAGTTACAACCACCTTCCTAGATGCTTATTCTGCAGGTATATCAGCCGAATCCCTATCAAAAAAAGTGAACGGTCAAAAGGTAGGAATAATTGTCACGATTATAGGTACAATCGGGGCAATAATTTTCCCAATGGATGATATAACAGACTTCCTTTACCTAATAGGTTCTGTTTTTGCTCCAATGATTGCAGTTCAAATAGCAGATTATTTCATAATAAAAAAAGATGTCACAAGCTGCGACATCTATGTTAAAAATATGATAATTTGGCTAATTGGCTTTATCATCTATAGGATACTCTTAAAGATGGATATTTTTATAGGCTCAACCATAGCTTGTATTGTAATTGTCCTTATCCTAAAGCTAATCGCAGAAAAATTAATAAAAGACTAAATAATTATAAGCAAAAACTGACCCAAAAGTTCAGTCATAGACAAAAGTCTGACTGACATAAGGAGTCAGTTTTTAATTGGCCTTTATTTAAAACAAAGCTAGTATATTTTTTTAATTCATCATCGTAATTTCCATCATAAAGGATACCATCAAGCATTTTTTCTTTTTCAGTCATGATTTTCCTTGTCAATTTCTCTTATAGATATGTCATAGAGGTCTTCGTAGAGGTAGGATTTGTCGATTCCTTTCATGAAAACTTCTCTATCTTCTATTCTATCTGTGAGTGCAGATTTTAAAAGATATTTTATTTCAAGTGTGTTTACAACAGATCTCTCCATAGCGGAAAGATAGGCAAACTTATCAATCTTGTCCCAATCGATGCATTTACCTAGGTTTTTCTTTAAGATAAGGTCAAGCCAAATCCTTGTTGCCCTGCCATTGCCTTCACGAAATGGGTGTGCTACGTTCATTTCTACATACTTATCAATAATCTCATCAAAAGTTGTTTCTGGCATCTTCTCTATTATATCAAGATTAGATTCCAGGAAAAGAAGGGGGGCAAAGCGGAAAGAGCCCTTAGATATATTTACAGTCCTGATTTTGCCAGCAAAATCAAAGACATCTTGAAAGAGATAGGCGTGGATATCTGCTAGGGATTTGAAAGTGCCCACTTCAAAATCATCTATAAGGCCAGTATCCCAAAGCTCTATGGCTCTTTTTTTGCTCAAATATTCTTCATTCTTGTTCATAGGCCCTCCTTTTTTATAAATTATACTCTTAGCCAATAAAAAAAGCAGACCTTAGGGCCTGCTAATCTTTAGGCTAACTCCACCTTGTGGAAGTTTTTCTTGCCTTTTTTGATTATTATTCTATTATCTTCAAAGATTTCTTCTGTGACTTCGAAGGCTGGGTCTGTGATTTTTTCATCGTTGATTGATACGCCGCCTTGTTGGACAGTTCTTCTTGCTTCACCGTTTGATTTGGTTAGGCCTACTTCTGTCATTAGGGCTAGAAGACCTTTCGGAAGGTCGGCTTTGGCAATTTGTGTGGTTGGCATGGCGCTTTCATCACCCTTGCCTGAAAATAGGGCTCTTGCTGCTGATAGGGCTTCATCTGCCTTGTCCTTGCCATGAACTAGTTTTACTACTTCGTAGGCTAGAGTTTCCTTGGCCTTGTTGATTTCTACTGCATCTGTTGCTGATCCTAGTTTCTTACATTCTGCTGTAGGTAGGAAGGTTAGTTGAAGGAGGAATTTCTCCACGTCCCTGTCGTCCACATTTCTCATGTATTGGAACATTTCATATGGTGAAGTTTTCTCTTCATCTAGCCATACAGCTCCTTTTTGGCTCTTGCCCATCTTTACTCCATCAGCTGTTGTAAGAAGGGAGAAGGTCATACCATAGGCCTTGCCATCTTCGTGTTTTTTGATTAAGTCAACTCCGCCGATGATGTTTGACCATTGGTCAGACCCACCCATTTCAAGGGTTACGCCATTTTCTCTGTACATTTTCAAAAAGTCGTAAGATTGGAGAAGCATATAAGAAAATTCGAAAAATGTTAGGCCGCCTGCTGCAAGTCTATTCTTGTAGGCATCTTTTTTAAGCATTTCACCTACTAGAAACTCGCTTCCTACATCCCTTAAAAATTCTAGGAATTTAAGGTCAAGGAGCCAATCTTTGTTATTTAACATTTCAGCTCCGCCCTCGTCAGAAAAGTCCAAAAACCTTTGGAATTGCTTATAGAAGCAGTCAGCATTGTGGTCGATTCTTTCAACTGTCATAACTTGGCGCATATCGCTTCTACCAGATGGGTCACCGATTAGGGTTGTACCACCACCAAGAAGGGCAACTGGCCTGTGTCCATAGTTTTGCATACGCATCATAACCATAATTTGGATAAGGTGGCCAACTGTAAGTGAATCAGCTGTAGCATCAAAACCACAGTAGAATTTTACAGAATCATTTGCTAGGATTTTCTTAAGTTCTTCTTCGTTGGTGGCTTGTTCATAGTAGCCACGATCTACCAGTTCATCAAAAACATTATCGTATTCTTTTTCGTAAGTAAATTTCATATTTCTTCCTTTCTTAAAATAAGCACAAAAAAAGAGCATAAAAGCGCAACAAATGCGGTACCAGCTTTTTTTATACTCTACATATGGGACAGGCGCCCATATTCGCCTTAAACAAAATGAAAGTGTAAGTTCAGATAAGTTATTTCAAACTATCCTACTGGAATTCATTGTAAGTTTTATTCTTACATCTACTTAACACTAGAAAGGCTATTTTGTCAACAATTACTAATTTATTATTGACAGAATATGTTTCATCCTATACTATAGTATTGTAATAATTTTCAAATATTGGAGGATATATGAAAGATTATCCAAAACTTACAGAAGATAAATTAGATGAAATAATAGGAAATTTACTTGAAGAAAAGTCTATAAATGAAAAAGAAAAAGAGGTTCTACTTGCATATAAAACAAAGAAAAATGTTAGTTTTTTAAGGAAAATTAAAGATTTAAAAGTGTCTATTAACAAACTTCAATTAACAGATGGCTTTGATTCTCTAAGTAAAGAAATACTAGATTTATATACAGAGATAATGAGGCAGTATCCAACAACAGGACCTTCATCAATTTTTAATGGGCTTATAAAATAAATGTAGACAAAAGTCAGTTAGGATTAGTTTGTTTTTTTTAACCATCACACTTTAATGTAATAATTAATTACTCAAATTATAAAAAAGGGGTATATTTATAATAAGTAAAGACAAGAAAAAGAAAGGAGCAAGCATGAAAAAGAAACTTATAGCAGGCGCACTAATGGTCGCCATGTTAATGCCAAATGCTCAGGCCTTTGCTGATTCTAAGGAATACACAGATGAAGGCTTTGGCAAGGGAGATTATTCTTATGAAGATGGAATGTATTTGCCAGCCCTTCATTATTTTGGGGTCACAAAAGGCAGGCAAGTTCACCCTTATGGGGAAAGTAAGGTTGGAAAGATATCTAAAGAGAAAAAACAAGAAATTCTAAAAAGACCTGAGATTAAAAGACTTGTAATAACTTACAATTCCTTTTACCAAACCATTATCAAATGGTATAAGTTTGGCGATAAACACATAGACAGGTGGAAAGAAGTTAAGGATATGGATGCGCCAGTTTTTGGCAAGATTAGCAAGAGAGATTGGCTAGAAATCTACCAACTAGGGGCAAATGGCCTACAAAAAGTCCGTGACTATTTTGATTATTTGGGCCTTGTAGATAGTGACTACACCAACAAAGAGACCCTGGATATGATAGATAGACCAGAGTTAAGCTTTGAACAGATTGAGACTTGTGGAGAGGAAGATAAAATTATTTTTAACAAAGGAATTTCAAGCAGAAAATTAGATGCTAAGTCCAAAGACCTTGCTGATTCTGATGGCGGAAAGCTTGTTAAAAAACTTGTAGAAAATCTTGATGGCTATAAGCTTGGTAAGCCAACAGAAGTCCTAGGAAAGTCTAAATCAGGAGCTTATGACAAGAGACTTTTCCTACAAATTTACTTAACTAGGGGTGATTCACAAATTCTCTTCCAAATGGCAGGCAAGGATGAAGAAATCTGGAGCGATTATTCCTTAAAAGATAAAAAAATATCCAACTTCTACGGACAAGAAATGGTACTTTCTGCCTATCCTGAAGGCAATTTATACAGGGCAGAGTTTAAAGACTTGGATAACCAATACCTAGTAGAATCTTCTGGAATTTCTGAAGATGAATTTTTGCTAATAGTAAGGTCTTTTATAGCTAATATTAGAAATGTTTCAGCTTTATCATCTATGAAATTAGAATTTTAGAAAAAATTGTCATAAATATAAATAAATATGGATTTTTAAATGCAACAGATGTGGCAGATTATCTAGTCAAGAAAGGCCTAGCCTTCAGGGATGCCCATCATATTGCAGCAAGGCTTGTAAAATATGCCATAGACAAAAACCTAACCCTAGAAGACCTTGATTTAGCCACCTACAAAAAAGAATCAGACCTCTTTGAAGAAGATATATATGAAGCCATAGATCTTAAAACCTGCCTAGAAAATCGAAAATCCTAAGGAGGCCCAGCCCCAGAAGAGCTCGAAAAACAAATAAGCTTAGTAGAAGAGAAAATATCTTAGGATTAGCTTAAATATAAATTAAAAAAATGATGTGCAGATTAGCTATTTTGCCCATCATTTTTTAATTTCCCTTGTTAACTTGATAAGAATTATTGGGTATATATTATTAATAACACTAGTGAATCTATAAAATTTTAGTTTAATTTGTTCTTAAAAGAAGGAAGTATAAGATGAAAAAGGATAGCCCAATGAGATATAAAAATGGAGACTGAGGATACTTTAGTACTTACATAAAGATAGGATTGTATTTTAAAAGAAAATTAGTTTATAGAAGGAAATTATATGAAAAAAATAATTTTGATGTCTTTCAAAAAGTTATTTATTATATTACTTTCAATTATAGCTTTAATAGGGTGTGGAAAAAAAGAAGATGAAGTAAAATGGGATAGAACTCCAATGGTCATGTATCAAGATAATTTATATTATTATGAAAGGTCATATGTAGATTATGACAGAACATATATAGGAGATAGTTCAGAGAATATAGAATATGATGGCAAATTTGAGAGTACAGTTGATCTAACTGATCTTCCAACGAAAAATGGACAGTCTAATTTTGGCATATACGAATATGTCTTAATGGATGACGGGAGTATGGAAGTTTATCTAGGTGATAAAAAATGGATGGTTTTATCAAGAAGAGATAATTAGTATAAAAAATAGAGTGTAGACTAGTCGTCTCACTCTATTTTTAAATAATTTTCTAGAAGGAAATTTCTGGTATAATAAAGATAAATTTGTCTATAAGACAATAATTTATTTTATAATGAAAAGTGAAATTCTTTATGGAGAATGAATATATGATTAGAGTAGTACATGTACTAGGAAACTTATCTGTAGGTGGGGTTGAAAGCTTCATTATGTCAATTTATAGGCAGATGGATAGGGAGAAAATACAATTTGATTTTATAGTTCATAGGCTAGAAAATGAGGCTTGTCGAAAAGAGATAGAGGACCTTGGTGGGAGGATTTTTATTTTAGACAGGCTTGATTTTAAAAATCCCTTAAAATATATAAGGGACCTAGATAAAATCTTAGAAGATCATAAGGAAATATCAATCCTTCATTGCCACTTTAGAGGAACTGAAGCTTTGATCCTTAAAAGAGCCAAAAAACATGGCCTTATGACTATTTCCCACAACCACGGGGCCCAATCATATTCTAAGATCAAGTCCTTTATAAGGGATATTTTTAAAAAGGATATCATGAAGTATTCGGATATAAGGCTTGCCTGCTCTAATGAAGCAGGTAGTAACTTGTATGGCAAGGGGAATTTCATAAAAATAAATAATGGTATAGACCTTGATAAGTATAAGTTTAGCGAGCAGATTCGCCAAAAAATAAGGGAAGACTTATCTCTAACAAATACCTATGTTCTGATGAATGTAGGCAGCCTTTCTGAGATAAAAAACCAAGAATTTTTAATTAACCTTATGCCAGACCTTTTGAAAAAAGACCCTAGCCTTAGACTGCTTTTAGTGGGCCATGGCCCTATGAAAGATGACCTTAAAAATTTAGCCAAGGAATTAAAGATAGAAAAGCAAGTGATTTTCTATGGAAATTCTGATAAGGTAAATGAGCTATTGATGGCAGCTGATATCTTCCTCTTCCCATCACTTAGGGAAGGCCTTGGAATAGCGGCCATAGAAGCCCAGGCAGCAGGCCTTGTGACCTTGCTTTCGAAAGGTGTACCTGCAGATACATCCCTTAGCGAAAATGCTAAATTCATAGACCTTGATAAGGATAAGTGGATAAGGCAAATCCTTGATAATAAGGATATGACTAGACTAAATAATATCGATCAGATAAGAAAAGAAGGCTATGATATAAAGGAAAGTGCTGATAAACTTAGCCATATCTATAATAATTTAGTAAGTCAAAGCTAATAATTAAATACGAATTTGCTTTTAGTCCAGCCTTGGCTGGGCTTTTTCATTTTTTAAGTCAAATTTCGATTTTTAGGGCTTTTGAAGTATGATAAAATAAGAATTATTTTTAGGAGATGACTAGATGACTAATAAGAAACCTTATTATATTACAACACCAATATATTATCCAAACTCCAATTTACATATAGGAAATACCTATACATCAATAATTGCGGATGTTTTAAAAAGATATAAAAATTTGATGGGCTATGATGCTTATCTTGTTACAGGTACTGATGAGCATGGCCAAAAGATTATGGAATCAGCCCATGCCCATGGCAAGGAACCTCAAGAATTTGTAGATAAAATCGCAGCTGAAACCATCAAATTATGGGAAAAGCTTGATATAAATTATGACACCTTTATCCGTTCTACCGGCAAGGACCACGAAAAGGATGTAGTAGATATTTTTAATAAGCTTTATGACCAAGGAGACATCTACAAGGGCGAGTACAAGGGTTATTATTGTACACCTTGCGAGACTTTTTGGACTGAAAGCCAGCTAGAAGATGGTAAATGTCCAGATTGTGGTCGTGATGTTGAATACCAAGAAGAAGAGACATATTTCTTTAGACTATCAAAATATACAGACAAGCTTAAAGAATTATTCAAAGATCATCCAGAATTTTTGGAGCCTAAGTTTAGGCAAAAGGAAATGCTTAATAACTTCATAGACAAGGGACTTTCTGACCTATCTGTGACAAGGACTTCCTTTGATTGGGGAGTGGATGTGCCATTTGATAATAAACACGTAGTTTATGTGTGGATTGATGCCCTATCTTGCTACTTGTCAGCAATTGGCTTTGGCACTGACAAGGAGAAATTTGAGAAATATTGGCCAGCAAGTGTTCATTTAATCGGTAAGGATATTGTAAGATTCCATACTATTATCTGGCCAGCCCTTTTGATGGCCCTTGACCTTCCACTTCCAGAAAAAGTTTTTGCCCACGGTTGGATTTTATTTGAAAATGACAAGATGAGTAAGTCTAAGGGCAATATCATGTATCCAGAGCCACTAGTAGACCTTTATGGCAATGATGCCCTTAAATATTTCATGCTAAGAGAATTTAACTTTGGATCTGATGGGGACTTTTCTGCGAAGAAATTTATGGAAAGATACAATTCAGACCTTGTAAATGACCTAGGTAACCTTGTTTCAAGAACAACCTCAATGATTTCTAAATACAATGGCGGCATAATCGAAAAGGGTACAGAAACTGATAAATATGATGATGAATTAATTGCTCTAGCTGGAAAGACCTACGAAGACTTTGTAAGACTTATGGATGACTTTAAATTCAACGAGGCTCTTGAGACAGTTTGGAAGCTAATCCGCCGTGCCAATAAATATGTAGATGAGACTGAGCCATGGATTCTTGGCCGTGATGAGGCAAATCTTCCAAGACTAAATAGAGTTTTATATAACCTTGCAGAGACTTTAAGAATTGTAGCTCAATTAATCGAGCCAACCATGAAGGATACTACAAAACTTATCCTAGAAAAATTAGGCACAAGCAATAAGGGAATCGAATCTGCCAAGACCTTTGGCCTTCTAGAAGAAGGAAGCAAGGTATCAAAGGGCAAGAACCTATTTGATAGACTTGATGTTGATGAAGAGCTAGCTAAACTTCACGAGAAAAACAACGCCCTTATTCAGGAAAGACTCGTTGATAGCAAGGTAGATGATAAGAAGGAAGATGAAAAGGCTGAAATTGCCTACGAAGACTTCACCAAGCTTGACCTAGTTGTAGGGAAAATTGTAGAAGCAGACTTCCATCCAGATGCAGACAAGCTTTTAGTTTTCAAAGTCGATATAGGAACAGAGACCAGGACAATCGTATCAGGCATCAAAAAATGGTACAAGCCAGAAGATTTGCTTGGTAAAAATGTAATTGTTGTCAAGAACCTAGCCCCAAGAAAGATGCGTGGTATTGAATCTCAAGGCATGCTCCTTGCAGCAGACTTCGAAGATGACTTGACCCTTCTTTCAACCCTAGCCGACATCAAGCCAGGAAGCAAGGTATCTTAATGAAGCTAATAGATTCTCACGCCCACTTAACAAGCGAAGAATTTGACCAGGACAGGCTCTTTATCCTAAGAGACCTGTCTAATTTCTTTGTAGAAGCAGTGGTAAATCCAGGAACAAATCTCGCAAATTCTAGAGCAAATATTGACCTTGCTAAGGACTTTGACAATTTCTATGCCCAGGTAGGCATCCACCCATCAGACGTGGCAGAAATGGGAGAAAATGATCTAGAGGAAATTGAAAAATTAGCCAAAGAAGGGGCAGTAGCCATAGGAGAAATCGGCCTTGATTACTATTGGACCACAGAAACTAAGGACCTCCAGAAGGAAGTTTTTATCAAGCAATTGGAAATGGCCAGAAGGCTTGACTTGCCAGTTGTAATTCACAATAGGGATGCCACAGAAGATATAATGGAAATTTTAAAAGACTTTACAGACTTAAAGGTCCAAATCCATTGCTTTTCGACAGATGAAAAGACTCTTAAAACCTACATGGACTGGGGCTTTTACATCTCTCTTGGCGGAGTTGTAACCTACAAGGATGGCCTAAATGAAAAGCAAGCTGCAGCCCTTGTGCCACTTGATAGGCTCATGCTTGAAACAGATAGCCCCTACCTTACTCCAAAGACCTTTAGGGGTCTTAGGAATGATCCACGCAGGATAATAGAGGTTGCCCAAAAAATCGCAGAAATAAGGGGCCAAAAGCTATCAACCATTGCTAAGTGGACAAGCAAAAATGCCAAGGAGTTTTTCAACCTATGATAAAAGAATGCCTAGTAGTAGAAGGAAAAGATGATATAGCCAATGTCAAAAGGGCAGTTGACTGTGAGATGATAGCCACAAATGGCCTTGCCTTTGATAAGGACCTCATTGATAGGCTAAAGGCTATCAACGAGAGGTGCGGGATAATAATTTTAACCGACCCAGACTATGCCGGCAAGAAAATCAGGGCCAAGATTGCCAGGGAAATTCCAACAGCCAAGCACGCCTATATTGACAGAAACAAGGCCATCAAAAAGGGCGATTTGGGAGTTGAAAATGCTGAGCCAGAAGTAATCCTAGAGGCCCTAAAAAAGGCCAAGGCAACAAAAATTGATAAGGCAAGCGAATTTACCATGGCAGACTTATTTAATAATGGCCTTGCCATTGGAGAAAACTCTAGAGAAAAAAGGGCTAAGCTTGGAGATTATCTAGGCATCGGCTATTATAACGCCAAGGGCCTATTGTCAAAGCTTAATTCCTTTGGGATTAGCCGAGAAGAATTTGAAAGGGGAGTGGAAGCTTTATGAAAAAACTATATTCACCAAAAGTTGTAAAAGATATAATAGACCTTTATGGCTTTAGATTTTCAAAATCCCTTGGCCAAAACTTCCTCATTGACAAGAATTTTGTCGATAAAATCGTAGATGGGGCAGATGTGGCAGGGAAAAATGTTATCGAAGTAGGCCCAGGAATCGGGACAATTTCCTACGAGATGGCAAAGACTTGCAAAAAACTCGTCCTAATAGAAATTGACTCGACCCTAATTCCAATTCTTGAAGAAAATATGGAAGAATTTGACAATGTTGAGATCATAAATGCAGATATTTTAAAGACAGATCTGGTTCAAATCCAGGAAAAATATTTCGCAGGAGAGCCCTTTGCCTTTGTATCAAATCTTCCCTATTATATAACAACACCAATCATAGAAAAAATCTTTGAAGACGATGTAAATTGCACGTCTATGACCGTCATGGTCCAAAAGGAAGTTGCAGATAGGATGCTAGCTGATGAAAAAAGCAAGGACTACTCATCCCTATCAGTTTTTGTAAAATATTATGCAGATGCCAAAAGGCTTACCAATGTTCCAAAATCAGTCTTCATGCCAGCTCCAAAAATAGACTCGGCAGTCCTTAGGCTGGATTTAAGGGCCTATGATAAAGATGTGGACAGGGATAAGCTCTTTAGCCTAGTGAGGGCAGGCTTTGCCAAAAGACGCAAGACCATCCTAAATTCCCTATCGGCAGTGGCAGCTAAGGAAGATTTGAAGGAGGCCTTTGCAAATTTGGGCCTAAAAGAAAATCTCAGGGCAGAAAATCTCTCCCTAGATGATTTTATAAATATAGCAAATAGCTTAGAAAATTGTTAGGCTAGAGGGATCGTAGAGTACTTTATCTATGATCTCCTCTAGGCTTTTTTCTTTGATAATAATTTTATCAAGGCTAGCAAATAGTCCCTTTCTGTCATCAAAGTCAGCCAAATAAATATTATCACCAGGACTTGATAAGACCCAGGCATTTGGGTGGTCATCATCGCCCAGATTATTTATAGAATAAGGGAAATTATCAAAAATAAATTCGATTTCATGGCCTATTTCTAATAGCTTTTTAAGGTATTTGTAGGAAAAATTTTGATTTTTCATGACTCCTCCTTGTTTAAGATAAAAATTTGGGGGTATATTTCTAATTGAGACTTCGGTCTTATTTTTATTTTATACTAATTTTATTTTTTGGGTATATATTAAATAGAGAAAAAGAAAGAGGGATTATATGCACGATATTACAATTTACACATCAAACACTTGCGTTTTTTGCAAGGCAGCAAAACAATATTTCAATGAAAAAGGCATTGAATACACAGAAAAAAACATCGACAAGGACAAGGAAGCAGTTAACTACCTTATAGAAAAAGGCTACAGGGGAGTACCTGTAATAAACATCGATGGCGAAGACATCGTAGGCTTTGATAAGGAAGTAATCGAAGAAAAATTAAAATAATATAGAAGGGCCAGGTGACTGGCTCTTTTTGTGTGGGGATTTATCGATTAAAGTATTGATATTTTTATAGATAAATATATAGTTATTATACAGGAGGGGCTTATGGATTTTGTAAGAAATATTAAAGAAAAAACTGTAGCTATATCTGATTTTAACAAGGGTCAAGCTGGAAAAATTTTTGATGAGGTCAATAAAAAGGGACCTAAGCTTGTTTTTAAAAATAATTCTCCAGAATGTGTCCTAATATCAGTAGATGACTATAGCAAGTTATTAGATGAGATAGAAGACTTAAAAGACTTAATCTTAGCAGAAAAGAGGATGAAGTCCCTAAAAGAAGAAGATTTAATCAGCCAGGAAGAATTTGAAAAACTTGCAGGTATTAGTTTGGAAGATACCCAAGCAATTGATTTAGATGAAATCCTATGAAATACAAATTAGTTTTAACTAAGGATGCTTATAAGGATTATATGAGCCTTGATGGATCTATGAAAAAACAAGTGGATAAGATTTTAAAAAGAGTCCTAGAAAACCCACTTCCTTCAAGCCAGGGAGGTTATGGAAAGCCTTTAAGAAATAAAAATGGTCTTGATTTATCAGATTATCTAAAAATCAAACTTAGATCTTCAGGTCTTAGAATTGTCTATAAATTAGTTGAAGTTGACGGACAGATGCTAGTAATAATTATTGGAGCTAGGTCTGATTTGGATGTTTATAAAGAAGCCTATAGAAGAATAAATAAGTAAGCAGGGGCCGGGTGACTGGCTCTTTTTGTGTGGGGATTTTTCCTTATCAGCTAATTTACTTTGTTATATAAAAAATTATTTTAAAAATTTGTCCAAAAGTATTATAATTATAGGTAGGTTAATAAATATAAGTAAAATTTACATAGAAAAGAAAGAAGGAAATATGACTAAATACGATCCTGCCTCTACTAAGGCAGTTGAATTTATAAATCACGAAGAGATACTTGAGACCCTAGATTATGGTAGGGCAAATGCCCACAACAGGGACCTTATCAAATCTATCCTAGAAAAAGCGAAAAAGGCCAAGGGCCTATCCCACAGGGAGGCCTTTGTGCTTTTATCATCCAAGGAAGATGATCTCAATGAAGAGATTTTTAACCTTGCAAGAGAGCTTAAGCACAAGTTTTATGCCAATAGGATTGTCTTATTTGCACCCCTTTACCTATCAAATTATTGTGTAAATGGTTGTGTATATTGTCCATACCATGGACAAAATAGGACTATTCCAAGGAGAAAACTTAGCCAAGAAGAGATTAAAGAGCAGGTTATTGCCCTCCAAGACCTAGGCCACAAGAGACTTGCCCTAGAGGCTGGAGAAGACCCAATAAATAACCCAATCGAATACATCCTTGAATCTATCAAGACAATTTATGGAATCAAGCACAAAAACGGTGCTATAAGAAGGGTCAATGTAAATATTGCCGCTACAACTGTAGAAAATTATAGGAAGCTCAAGGAAGCTGAGATTGGTACCTATATCCTCTTCCAAGAAACCTATAACAAAAAACAATACGAAGAACTTCACAAGTTCGGTCCAAAATCAAATTACGAATACCACACAGAAGCCATGGATAGGGCCATGGAAGGTGGGATTGATGATGTGGGCATGGGAGTTTTATATGGACTTGATTCCTACGAATATGAATTTGTCGGCCAATTGATGCACGCTGAGCACCTTGAAGCTAGGTTTAACGTAGGTCCTCACACAATTTCTGTCCCAAGAATCCAGCCTGCAGATGATATAGACCCTGATGATTTTGATAATTCTTTATCAGATGATATGTTTGCAAAAATTGTAGCCTGCATAAGAATTGCAGCCCCATACACAGGTATGATTGTCTCAACTCGTGAGTCTGAAGCTATGCGTGATAGATTGCTTGAGCTTGGTATAAGCCAAATTTCTGGAGGTTCAAAGACATCAGTAGGTGGCTACACAGATGATGAAACAGTTGGCTCTGACCAATTTGAGCTATCTGACAATAGGAGCTTGGATGAGGTTGTTGACTGGCTTATAGCTAAAAACCACGTCCCATCCTTCTGCACAGCCTGCTACAGAAAGGGCAGGACTGGTGAAGTCTTTATGGGCATGGTCAAAGAGCACGGTATAGGCAATATCTGCCATCCAAACGCCCTAGTTACCCTAAAAGAATATGGAGTGGACTACGCAAGCCCACAAACTAAGGCTGATATCGACAAGCTAATAGAAAGAGAACTTCCAAACATTGAAAATGAAAAGGTAAGGGAGTCCACAAGAGAAAATATCAAAAAAGTTGAGGAAGGCATCCGTGACCTCTATATCTAAGACAGGCTTTAGTGAAAGATGTCATATAGGGATTTTTGGTAGGACTAATGCTGGTAAATCAACCCTTCTAAACTATCTGACAGGTCTTGATCATGCCATAGTATCTGAAAAGGAAGGGACAACTACTGACCCTATCAGAAAGGCCATGGAGATAACAGACTTTGGGCCTGTTGTCCTTGTTGATACTGCAGGTTTTGCAGATAAGACCGACCTATCAGAAAAAAGAATAGAAAAATCCTTGTCAGAGATAGATAAGATTGACATATTTCTCTATTGTCTGTCTGAAAATGATGACCTAAAAATCTTAGAGAAAATCAACAAGCCTGTAATCTTCCTTGCCATGCACATGGATAAGGATAGGGGAGAGAAAATCCTTGAAGAATTTAAGGATAAGGCCCCAATTCCCGTTGATATTAGAAATACCAAGGCAAGGGATGAAATCTTTGCTAGGATTAGAAAGATCTACAAAAAAGAAGACCTATCTATCACCAAAAACCTGGTAGGGTCCCACGATACGGTAGTTCTTGTCATGCCTCAAGATGCGGCAAGCCCTAAGGATAGGCTCATAAAGCCGCAAGTTATGACCATCAGGGAAATAATTGATAAAAATGCCACAGCTATTTGTACAAATCTGGAAAATTTTGAGGCGACTATTAAATCTCTTAATAAAATAGATTTGATAATCACAGATAGCCAGGTTTTTAAAGAAGTCTATGAGAAAAAGCCAGAAGGAGTCTTGCTTACAAGCTTTTCAGTCCTATTTTCTGCCTTTAAGGGGGATATAAATTATTTTGTAAGGTCAGCTGCAAGGCTTGATGATGATATCAGAAATATCCTAATAGCAGAAGCTTGTACCCATCCTCCTATAGAAGAAGACATAGGCACAGTCAAGATTCCAAAGCTCATAAGAAAGATCCACCCTGATGTAAATATAGATTTTGTAAGGGGCAATGACCCTATAGATTATGCAAAATACGACCTAATCATTACTTGTGGATCATGTATGTTTAATAGGACCCATGTCCTAAATAGGCTAGCAAAATCAAAAGAGGCTCATGTTCCTATGACAAATTATGGAATAACTATAGCCAAACTTACCGGCATCCTTGATAAAATCACCCTTCCAGATGAATAAATAAAAATTAATTTGACATAAAAAATCAAAGATGGTATTATATGACTATCAATTCGATAATAGATTTACAAACCATTTGAAGAGAAGAGTAGTTTAAGTGGATTTTCTACAGAGAGCCCTGTTTGGTGCAAAGGGGTGAATTAAAGCTTAGATGAAGATGGCCTCGGATGGGATGAGTCGATATGAGACTCATACGGGTATTCCCGTTATAGAAGAAGAGTATGTTTGTACTTGATGAGTGTATATTTGGGGTGACCCAGGTATAAAATAAGGTGGTAACGCGATAAAACGTCCTTATGTTTCCTTTTGGAAATGTAAGGACGTTTTTTTATAATCTATAAGAAGAGAAAAGAGAGAAAGATGATAGAATTAAAAAATATAAGCGTAGACTTTGATGGCTTTAAGGCTGTCAAGGATGTAAGTCTAAAAATAGAAGAGCAGGATGCCTTCGGTATTGTAGGCTTTTCTGGGGCAGGCAAGTCGACCCTAGTTAGGACAATCAACCTCCTCCAAAGACCAAGTGAGGGAGAGGTCCTAATCGATGGGGAAAACCTCCTAGATCTAAGCCAAAAAGACCTAAGGGCAAGTAGGAAAAAAATTGGAATGATCTTCCAACATTTCAACCTCCTAAACAATCTGACAGTAATTGACAATGTAATATTTCCAATCAAAAAAGATAAGAGCCTAAGCCCTGAAGAAAAAAGAGCCAAGGCCCAAAGGCTTTTGGAAAAGGTGGGAATTGGAGATAAGGCAGATTCCTATCCGAGAGAATTATCAGGAGGCCAGCAGCAAAGATGTGCCATAGCAAGGGCCCTAGCATCAGATCCTGAAATCCTACTTTGCGATGAGGCCACAAGCGCCCTAGACCCAAAGACAACCAAGCAAATCCTAAAGCTCTTAAAAGAGCTTAACCAAGAGCTTAAGCTAACCATAGTGATCATAACCCACCAGATGGAAGTGGTAAAGGACCTTTGCAACAAATGTGCAGTTATGCAGGGTGGAGAAATCATAGAAATGGGCACGACCCTAGAAATTTTCGCCAATCCTCAAAATGACCTAACCAAAGAATTTGTTGAAACCAGCACCAACACCAGGGAAACCATCGAGGAAGTTAAGGCCAACCTTGGAATCTTAAGGGCAGATGAGCAGCTAGCCAAGCTAAACTACCTGGGAGATGCCACAACAGAGCCAATCATAAATGAGCTAAATGAGAAATTTGGTATAAGAACCAATATCCTAGCAGGTAACATCGAATTTATAAATGGAACACCTGTAGGCAACCTCATCGTAACCATAAAGGGTGATGACAAAAACCTAAGCCAGGTAAGGGCCTACCTTAAGGATAAGAAGACAAACATAGAAATTTTAGGAGGTAAGGATGGGATTCTTTGACTATTCCCTATCAATCAAAGATAGGATAATAAATGATTTTTGGATAACCCTCTACATGCTAGTCGTTTCTGCCATATTTGCAGGCATCCTTGGACTAATACTTGGGGTGATAATGGTAGTTACTGATAAGGGAAGGATATTAGAAAATAAGGCAATCTATAGCATCCTAGATAAGCTAACCAACCTCTTTAGGGCCATACCTTTTGTAATCATGATAGCCCTAGTAGTCCCAATAACCAAGGCAATTGTAAATACCAGGATAGGGCCAACAGCAGCCATAGTTCCCCTAGTATTTTCAACAGCGCCATTTTTTGCAAGGCAAGTAGAACAAGCCCTAGCAGAAGTAGAACCGGGCAAGATAGAGGCGGCAGATGCCATGGGGCTAAGCCCCTTTGAGATAATAATAAGAGTATACCTAAGAGAAGGTCTTCCAAGCCTAATCAGGGCATCATCAATAACTCTAATCTCCCTCCTAGGCCTTACAGCAATGGCAGGCATAGTCGGAGCAGGAGGTATAGGAGATTTGGCCATAGCCCTAGGTTATCAAAGATACAAAGATGATGTGGTAGTGGTAGCGGTAGTACTAATACTTGTAATAGTCTATATAATCCAAGCCATAGCCAACTACCTAATAAGAAAAACAAGTCACTAAGCTAAAAGATTTTAATATATATTGTTGGAACGTCACTAAAAAAATATAAAGGAGAAAGAAATGAAATTAACAGCAAAAATCGCCCTAGCCCTAGGCCTAGTAGCAACACTAACAGCTTGCGGAAATGCTAGCAAGACAGAAGAAAAGGCGGCAGAAGCATCAAAGACAGAGACAGCAGAAAAAGCAGAAACAAAAGATGACAAAGGCCCAATCAAAATTGGTGTAGTAGGAGAATACAACGAAGTCCTAGAAGAAGTAATAAAAAGATATGAAGAAGGAACAGGTGATAAGGTAGAGCTAGTCAAATTTGCAGACTACAACCAACCAAACGAAGCCCTTCTAGCAGGAGATATAGACCTAAACGCCTACCAACACTACAAATTCCTAGACGAATTTAACGCAGACAGGGGATCTGATCTAGTATCAATCGGTGATACAATGCTAGCACCAATTGCCCTATTCTCAAATAAGGTAAAAAGCCTTGATGACCTAAAAGAAGGATCAAGAATAGCTATACCAAATGACCCATCAAACGGATCAAGAGCCCTATTCCTCCTTCAAGACGCAGGTCTAATCAAAGTAGAAGGTGAGCCAGGCGAGATAGTAGGCCTCGATAAGATAAAAGAAAATCCAAAGAACCTAGAAATAATCGAGATGGACGCATCACAAACATCAAGAAGCTTAGATGATGTAGACGCAGCAGCAGTAAACGACACCTTCGCTCTAGATGCAGGCCTAGATAGAAAGACAATAATCTATGAAGAAAATCCAAAAAGCGAATCAGTAAAACAATACATCAACATAATCGCAGCAAGAAAAGAAGATGAAAACAACGAAAGATATAAAGAATTCGTAAAATACTACCAAACAGATGAAACAAAAGCTGACTACGAGAGAATAACAAAAGGATCTTGGATACCAGCTTGGTAAAAATCGAATTAATCTTAAGATGAAATATACTAATATTAATTATTCTTTCATTAAAAACATGGAATAAGAAGAAAAAGGACGAGCTCGCAGGCTCGTCTTTTTTACATTGGTTATCATAATCAGCCTAAGTACGAAAATCACTATATTCGAAGGCTTGTGAAAATAAACATGTGCTTCGTTCATAGTAAACATAAACGCCATATCAGTACTAATAGACTTGTCTCTAAGAGCCGACGGGCTTGCGCTCCTTGAGCCGACGGGCTTGTTATCGGTCGATGCAAGGGGGAGATGTTGGAAGCTTTATAAGCAATCTCTCTCGCTTCGCTGCGAACCGCTCCGCGGGGCTCCTCTACGCGCCGGAGGGGCGTGCCCCTTTTCTCGACCGAAGTGGAGAGAACCATTACGCAAACTCAAATCCCAACACAGCCTAAGAGCGACAATTCACTGTATCCGAAGGATTTGAATGTGAATTTTTAAAGCTTACCTATCATTAAGGTCTTTTAGGTCATAAAAATCACACATCTTTCTCAATTTCTTAATAATCAAGCTATTTTTATTTCTCACAGTCTTTGGGCTTAGGCCTAGGACTTTTCCTATCTGATCGTAGTCCATATTTTCATAAAATCTTAACCTTATTATTTCCCTTTTCTTTTCATTTAGCCTAGTTAGGCTATATTTTAAGATTTGGTATCTTTCTGCCTCTTCTAGGTCAGATCCTATGTCTATATCGCTTGCTAGTAAATCTCCTATAACCCCGCCCTCAGTGGGTGTTTCTAGGGATATTTCTACTGGATTTCTGCATTTGTTCCAAAAGTAGTAGTTGAGCTTGTGTTTTAGGAAATTTCCGAAGCTGCCCTGGTCCACATCGTAGGCAAGGATTGCTTCGATTACAACCATCCTAGCTTCATCTATGGCTTCACCTCTTTCAAAAGCTGGGAAACGCCTGATTGTTGCAAGTATTAGGGGCATATAATCATCTATAATTCTTTGTGCATTGTCTAAATTTATCATATTTTCACTTCTTTCATAAAAGATCAAAGTCTACCAGCCGAGCTGGTAAAGGCGCCTTTTGACCTTGTCAATGTCTATATTAATACAAAATAGTGAAAATGTTTAATCGCCTTAAAGCCTATAAGATAGGCATTATCCGCCTTAAAAGCCATAAGAAAAATTAAAGCTCCTTCTAAAATTTTTTAAGCTAATTAGAAAATATTGGGACAAAATATTAAGTTTTGCTATATATAAATAGCACGTGCAAATTAAATAAGAAAGGAGTGGCGTACTTTCTGGGCTTGCCATAAATTTTATCGCAAGCCAGACTTAGCCAGCTTGATCCTAAGGAAAGAAAGCTTGCTAAGTTTTGCCGAAATTAATATGGATATATTCAAACTTATATCAGAGCTTGGCTTTCCAATAGTAATGAACATCATCCTGATAGTTCAAATAAATGGGAAGCTTGATAGAATCATTGAAGAAATCCAAAAGTCTTAGGCTTTTGGAGAAAGGAGTTTTATGGGAAATATAGAAAAGATGATTGATTTTGGCCTTGCTAAAGTCGGCAGGGTGGGCTATTCCATGGCCTATCCTTCAAGGCTTGGGCCCAAATTTTATGACTGCTCATTCTTTGTCCACTACTGCCTCATAGCAGGAGGCTTCCTCCCAAGGACAAGCCTAATCGGCTCAACAGAGACCCTCTTTAAGATGAAGGGAGTCTATCTAAAGGAAATCTATTCCTATAATGAAATCCAAAGGGGAGATATCTTTATAAGGGGTATCGAGGGAAAATCTCTAGGAGCAGGCGGTCACACAGGCATCTTCCTAGCTAAGGATAAAATCCTTCATGCTAATTATAGGCACAGGGGAGTAAGCATCTCCACATCAAGGGATGACCTTTATTCCTTCCTGGCCTTAAAAAGGTCCTATAAGGAAAGATATTTTAGGCCCATAGCAAGCTTAAGTCCAGGCTATGCCATTGTCGAAAAACTTGGCAGGGCCCTGGTTTTAAAAGCAGTAAATGTCAGAGAAAGACCCTCAACTAGGAGTGGTGTTCTAGCAGTCTATTATCCAGGAGAGGCCATCCACTATGACCAGGTCCTAGAAAACGAGGGCTACAGGTGGATATCCTATATAGCCCTATCAGGCAAGAGGAGATATGTGAGTATAGGTGATGGAAAATCAACTTGGGTTAGGATTTAAAAAAGAAAATCAAAAAAATCGGGACAAAAAGGCGGATTTTGCTATATATATACAAGGCGCCAATAAAAAAACAAAAAAGGAGAAAATATGAAAGTAAAAATTAAATATGAAATTGCAAATGCAGACGGAGATGTGAGAAAGACCTATACAAAGACCTTCTCACAAGTAAATCAAGAGGCAAGTGACGAAAACATCAAGACCTTCGCAAGTGCCTATCTAGACCTACTAAGCAATAATGGTCATCCTCTAAATTACGCAATCTACAAAGCAGATGACAAACTAATCGAAGAAGGAAAACTATCATAAGGATAAAGAAAGGAAAATAAGATATGGAAAAAACAATCGACAAAAAACTCAAACTATACTTCAAAGACGCAACAGGTAGCCAAAGGACAATAACAATAGATAAGCCAAAACCATCCTACACAGATACAGACATCAAGACAGCCATGGATAAAATGATAGGAGCAAATGTCCTCATGACAAGCAAGGGACCTATAGCCACAAGGGAAAAAGCTCACGTAGAAAAAATAGAAAAAAATCCCTTCCAAGTAAAATAAGATCAAAAAGCCAGCCAAGTGCTGGCTTTTTGTATGAGAATTTAAACTAGGTTCAGAGAGACTATTTACATTTTCGCTTTTATATAAAATTATTAAAGCGAAAATGAGAATGTTCTGAATTAAATTAATACATATTGCCTGGACTTTGTAATGACAATGTATTTACTATAAACAAATATTCTTATATAATAAAACAAATGAGATGAGAAAATGGCTACAACGAATTTGAATATAAGAACAGATAAAGAAATAAAAGAAGCAGCAGAAAAAATCTACTCCAGTCTAGGTTTAAATATGACTACTGCAATTAATATGTTTTTAAGGGCAAGTATTAGAGAAAGTGGCATTCCTTTTGATCTCAAACTTAACCAGCCAAACGAAGAAACCATAAAAGCTATAGAAGAAGGAAGAAGAATAGGCAGAGATAAAAATGTTAGATCTTATGATAATATAGATGAATTGAGGAAAGCCCTTGAAGTATAAGATAAAGTTTATTAAATAAATATTAGAGATATTAAGCACTTACTAGTTTTAAGGTGCTTTTTTGATGATCAAAATAAGGGGGGAAGCTATTGTTAAATATAATATTGATACAAAGCTAAAACTGATATAAATAAAGAGCACCTAATTTATAGAATTATGACGCCCCTTTTGAAGATGACGGGCTTGCTTTTTACACTAGAAATGTGAGTGGGGTTATGGCTATCAATTGTCTTTTAGGAAATAGCGCCACTATGGATTAATCCTTTCCCACCCCGAACGAACATCGTGAGGAAGTAAGCCCGTCCGAATATCGCTTCTTCGAAGCTCTCCGTGTTACCGCACTATTATTCGGCGTAAAAAAATTGCCCTAGCGGCCGAGAGCGACCAAATCAAGGCATGTTTACGTGGCTCGTAGAGGACTCTCATGGTTCTTTTTATAAAGGGATTGGTTAATTCAACGGGCCATGTGTGTACTTATCATAGCCAAAATAACCAAAATGGCGAGATTAATCTCGCCAATCTTGATTTATCTACGCCAATTTCACTTTAATGGCGAGAAAGGATTGATCATACAAATAGAAAGTGGAAGGGCTACTAAATATATTAAAGTCAAAGACAGACCCTAGCATAATACGTTACTATATTCGAAGGCTATATAAACCAATTACCGATGTAAACACAAAACCCAAATATAATAATCTATGGGATTTCTCCCTGTAGGTCGAAATGGGAGGGGTGCTTGTCATTTACTTTTTATTCGAGGATATATGATTTATATCTATATAAGAAATCATTTATGGATTTACACATACTGTAGGAAAAACATTCACACCCCGACAGAGCTTGCGACGAGGGGTCTCATGGTTCTTTTTATAAAGAGATTTGTATCTACATCGGGCTATTTGGGTACTGAATTAAGCATAAACCAATTACCGATGTAAACACAAAACCCACGATATACAAAACCATGAGATTTCTCATTTCATTCGAAATAGGAAGGGGACTCGGTTTCTGATTTTATTAATATTTCTTATAATAATACTACCTTTACATAAACTCCTGTATTCACTAATAATATGGATTGCCTCCCCTTGTCTCGAGCTTGTCGAGAGACCTATTACGAAAACTCGAATTACAAGATAAACTAAGCACGACATGCTGCTATATTCTATGGCTTGTGAAAATAAACTTATGCTTTGTGCATAGTAAAAAATATCACCTAAGTGGTACTAATAGACTTCTCGACAAGCCACGATAACATGCCTTGATTTGGCATGTTATCGCCGAATGATAGCGCGGGAGCGCGGAGAGCTTCGAAGAAGCGGCATTCGTACGGGCTTGCACGTTGCTCGAAGCAAGGGAGAGAGTTGGAAGCTTTAAAAGCTTCCTTCATTATCCCTTTTCTCGACCGAAGTGGAGAGAACCATTACGAATACTCAAATCCCAAAGTAAGCCTTAGAACGACAATTCACTATATTCGGAGGCTTGTAAAAATATACCTGTGCTTTGTGCATAGTTAATGATAATATCTAACAATTTCTTTAGGCTTCTCGACAAGCTCGAAGCAAGGGAATAAGTAGGAAGCTTTAAAAGCTTCTTTCTCGCTTCGCTGCAACCGCTCCGTACGGGCACTCTGTGCGCCGGAGGGGATAATTTCGAGCTAAAGCTCGACCATTTCATGGAGAGTCCTCCACGAGCCGGACGGGCTTGCTCCTTGTCTCGAGCTTGTCGAGAGACCTATTACGAAAACTCAAATTCCAAGAAAGCCTTATCACGAAAATTCGCTATATTCGAAGGCCTTATAAGAAAACCTATACCTTTTTATTTATCTGGTTTCTCCTATTCAGACTCATTTTCTTACAAATCCTTCACCAACTCTCTACAAAAACTCTTAATTACCATATCACCACTTCACCCAAACCCAGTCTGAGACTCGTTTTCCTCTTTATCAATTTTTATAAAATTTAAATTCGAGAAAGTTGATAATTTTTTGGAGTAATTCATCTTATTGTCAATTAAAGTAAATATTAATCAAATTGTAAAATATACATAGCTTACATAATTCCCAGAACTATGCCATTTTTCTAATCATAATTTCCTGATTCTAAAAGCAGGTAAATTAACCTAAAAAACAAGTCACCACCTAGTTTTCAAAACTAGATTCATATAACTTTTAGATATATTGGGAAATTTAAAATCTTGATGGAAATGAGTTGAATAGAGATTTGGAAGATGTATATTATAAATATCCAGAGTGGCGCAATGACACTCGATAGATTGCAAATGATTTCTGCCTATTTTATTTATCGGTGGATAAATTGGGACCTGTTCGCCTATAACTTTATCACGATAAATGGATTGACCAGATCATTAAGCCAAAAATTTATAAGGAGATATTATGAAAGAAAGAAAAGCAGAATTACAAAAGCTTATTGATTTCAAAAAGTTAAAGGGTGCTAATAGAAAACCTAGATATGCTACCAGAAAGCTATCTATAGGCTTAGTATCATGCATGCTAGGATTTGTACTTTTAGTAAGCCCACAATCAGTAGAAGCTTCTGAAGTAGCTTCTGATGCACCAGCTGCAACAGAAGGAGCAGAACCAGCTAATGAAGAAAAAACAGAAGCTAAAGAAGAAGTAAAACTAGAAGCTCCTGTTGAAGAAAAAAATCAAGAAACAGAAGCTCCAAAAGCTGAACCAATAGCTGCACCAGCTAAAGCTAGCGAAAAATCAGAAGATAAACTAGCTAATAAAGAAGAAGATAAAAAAGAGGAAGTCAAGGAAGAAAAAGAAGACCTAAGCGAATATAAAGCAGCTGCTATCGCAAAAATCGAAAAAGCTTTCGAAAATGTAGATGCAGAAAAATCTTCTAAAACTCTTGAAATATATAAAGAAGAAGTAGAAAAAGCAGAAAGCAAAGAAGCAATTGATAAAATTGTAGAAGATGCTGAAAAAGAACTTAAACTTGAAGAAAAAAAAGAAATTAAAGAAGAAAAAGCTAAAAAAGAAGAAGCTAAATCTGAAAAAAGTAGAAAAGTTTACAGCTGAAGAAAAGGCAAAACTTGTTAAAGCAGGTATTTCTGAAGAAAGAATAGCCAACCTTGAAAAATCTTATAATGCTCTTAAGGATACTTATAAGCGTGAAGACTTCATTGCTGCATCAATTTTAGTATCAAACAACGGTCAAAATATTGAAAATATGGCAAAAGGAGCTCAAGAAACAGCTCTAAGGGAAGCAGCCGAAAAACATGCTAACCTTACAGAAGACCAAAAGAAAAGAGCTGGTCAATCTGCCAATAACTGGAAAGAAGAAATTTCACAAGACAATGACTACTGGCAAGTAGAAAAAGGTTGGCAAGGTAGAAACTTAGGAGGAACATCTAGTATAGGTATGGCTCTAAGTGAGGTTAACTATCTTGGAACATACACAGATGCCAATGGGAATGATGTTATAAGATTACAATGGCAAGGAGACGCTAGGTCTAGTATGCCATGGATGAACAACTTATCCCTAGCCTTTAAGTTCCAAAAAGACTTATATGAAAAAATTGATTGGGATAAGTCTTATGCTTATTCATCCTATGGAAAAGAAGAAAAATTCTTATTCAACAATGTAAAATCTTCAGATTATCAAGCTGAATTTACTTTACCTCAGCTAGCTAAGTCTTATAGTAAAATGTACGAACTACCAATCAATTTAGTGTTAAAAGATGGGGTTAAGATTGCTGATTTAGGAAAAAAAGATTACCTAATCCAACACAGAGGACTTGACATTGATAAAAAATTGGTTTTAACTAATGTTCCTGGTACTCAAAGAGATGTTGATCTTAATACTATTGAATATGGACAATTCACAAGATCTACTATTGTCCCATTAAATTCGAACCTTAATAACGATGTAATCCCTGCTAACTCAAACAAAAAGTCAAATGAACAAAGATTTGGTACAAGTGAGTACGATAGTGATAAAAAAGTTATTAGAACAAGACACTATTATATAAAATCTGACTCTATTGACTCATATTTAGGTAATGTAGGATTTACCCAATCATTTGATGCAAGATTACTTGACCTACTAAAAGAAGATGAAAAAGGTAATGTAGCTTATCTAGATGTAAACACAATAGATAATGAAAAAGCATATAAAACTACACCAAAGGTAGCTATAAAAAGAGATCAAATAAACGTTAAAAACGGAGTTGCTACTATCTATGTAGTAGGTTCTGACTTCAAGTCAAATCTAGAAGAGACAGGAATTAAGGTAGTACGTGCAACATCAGGAAATATAAAAACAGGTATTTATTCAACCATATTTAAGACATATACAATTAACTATGTAAACACTTCAATTGAATATAATGTTGATGAGGATATGATTTCAAAATTATTCCCTCAAAACAAATATCTACAAGCCTATGCTTTTAGTAGTGGATTTGTTCACGAAAACAAAGATGGTTTCCTAAGATCAGACCAAGAGGTAAAGGAAGATACTGTAATTAAAAAAGGTGATAAGCTTACCCTTGAGTTTAAAGATAGAATTAATAGCAAAGGCAACCAATATGTAATGCAAATTGGTGAAACCTACCACCTAATGAATGATGCTTCAGCCCCAGAAGGAGCTGAAAACTTTGAAACAATTTCTGAAAGAAACGAAGGCGGAATCCTAGCATCTAATAGGAATATGAAATATGATATCACCATGCAAGCTGGTAGAACACTATCTGCTGGTGAGAAGATTAGACTATGGATAATCAATGACAATGGTCAAAAATACGAAAGCCATAGCTGGAGACTATTCTTAAATACAGGTAATGCGGCAACAGATAAAGATATAGTAAATGTTGAAGGTGAGAACACATTTAAAAAAGATTATAGTCCTTACTACTTCCAACACTCAAAGAGCATTGATGGTGTAATGGTTACTAAGTACAAATATGTACCACAAGTAGAAGAAATCTTTGATACTGACACAGAGATTAAGGGTACTGTACGTAAAGATGGAAATAATGTAACAGGATACTATATAGCCCCATCAGGTGAAAAGTTCTACTTCGATACAAAATTAGCTGCTGACAAAAACTCTGCTGAAACTATCATACTAGATGAAAATGGTAGAAAAGTAGAAGCGGGAGATGAAAAATACGATGCTGTTTATAAGTATGCTCTTGGCCAACTAAAAACTGAAGATGGCGATGGTCTTAAATTAAAGAAAGATATGCCTATTTATATAAATACAGCTAGAAAAGGCCAATTCCCATCAGACCCAGTTATCGAAAAAGTTAAGTCAAGAGTCACATTTGACCAAAACTACGAAGGAAAACCAGAAGATAAGGTAGTTGTAGCTCCAGAAAACGAACAATATCTTGGAAATGCTGGTTACACACCAAACGGTCTTGACTACAATGGTAAAAACGTAATGCCAGAAAATCCAACAAGAGAAGGATATATCTTCAAAGGCTGGGCAACAAAAGCTGACGCTACAGAAGCAGACTTCACAAAAGATACAGCAATAACTGAATCATTAAAAGTTTATGCAGTATGGGTTAAAGAGGATGAAGCAAAAGACGCTGACAAGTATGAACCAGAAGTTAAGAAGGAAGAAATCGAAAAAGGTGGAAAAGTTGACTTAACAGACAACGTAACAAACCTAGACAAACTTCCAGAAGGAACAAAAGTAGAAGATGTAACTCCAGAAGGAACAATCGATACAAACAAACCTGGCGACTACACAGGAAAAATCAAAGTAACTTACCCAGACGGATCAAGTGAAGAAAAAGAAGTACCTGTAACAGTAAAAGATACAACACCAGCTCAAAAAGATGCTGACAAGTATGAACCAGAAGTTAAGAAGGAAGAAATCGAAAAAGGTGGAAAAG
>NZ_CAUPMI010000011.1:0-72204 GCF_963512375.1 uncultured Anaerococcus sp. | reverse complement strand
CCATTAATACCATAGGTAACCTAATGAAGTTATACATCTCAGATTGCCTATTATAAAAATAATCAAAATTCATTCCTACCTCCTCTCTTTAAAATAAAAAAAGACGACAGAATTATTGCTTTCTATCGTCTACGGTTGTCTTATATTTATTTTTCTTCAAATTGATTTTATTGTATAGTTTAATAATTCTAATAATCCAATAACATATATACCTAATTTAGGTAATCCAAATGGACTAAATAAAAATGCTAATATTAGTGCTTCAATTACAATTTGCTTGTCTCCTTGAAAAATGCTAGCTATTCCAATTATAAAAATCAAAGTAGAAACTACGCTTAACAACGCAGTACTCAAACTTAATATGAAGGTTAAAAAAGCTATGAGCAAACTCAACACTAATCTTATCGGTAATAAAATTATTCTAATTATCCATCTCATACATACTCCTAAAAATTAAACTGGGATTCATAACAAACCCCAGTTTCATAATTAGCGTGTCCTTTAATATAATTTTGATCCTGCTGGAATATTATCATCCAGCATTATTAAGTTAAGTTTTTCTTCACCGTCATACTCACAAATTGCAGATATAATCATACCTTCTGAGTCGATTCCCATCATCTTACGAGGAGGAAGATTACAAATTGCAAGTAGTGTCTTTCCAATTAAGCTCTCTGCGCTGTAATATTCCTTAATACCAGATAAAATAACTCTTTCTTTTTCAGAACCATCATCTAATGTAAATTTCAAAAGTTTTTTTGACTTAGGAACTTCTTCGCAGTTTTTAACCTTTACAACTCTAAAATCAGATTTTGAGAAAGTTTCAAAGTCTACCATATCTTCAAATAATGGTTCAACTTTCACTTTTGAAAGGTCAATTTCTTCTGTCGTAAGTTTGTCGTAAGTTTCGTAAGTTTCTTTTGACAAACCCCCATTTTCTGCCTTTTCTAAGCCTATTGGCTTCATTGTTGGGAATAATAGGACGTCTCTGATTGAGTGTTGGCCTGTTAGGATCATTATTAGTCTGTCGATACCAATTCCAAGTCCACCAGTTGGAGGAAGTCCTACTTCTAGGGCATTTACGAAGTCATAATCCATCATTTGGGCTTCATCATCGCCTGCTTCTCTTTTTCTAACTTGGTCTAGGAATCTTTCCTTTTGGTCTTCAGCATCGTTTAACTCAGAGAAAGCATTGCCTATTTCTGCTCCAGAAATAAAGGCCTCAAACCTGTATGTTAGGCTTCTGTCGTCATTTTTTCTCTTAGCTAGTGGTGAGATTTCTACTGGGTAATCAGTTATGAAAGTAGGTTGGATTAGGTTTTCTTCTACATAAGCATCGAAGAATTCTGCTATGATTTCTCCCCTTGTTTCCTTAACTTCAACACCCTTTTCCTTGGCAATGGCTATTGCTTCTTCGTCAGTTTTTATTTCGTTAAAGTCTACGCCAGAATATTCCTTAACAGCTTCAATCATTGGAATTCTCTTCCATGGAGCTTTTAGCTCTATTTCCTGACCGTCAAATTCAACGACAGTTGTTCCCTTTACCTTTTTGGCAATAAATTCGACCATGTTTTCTGTAATTTCCATCATGTCTTCATAGTCGCCATAGGCTTGGTATAATTCCATAGCGGTGTATTCAGGGTTATGGGTTGCATCCATTCCTTCGTTTCTAAACATCCTGCCTATTTCATATACCCTATCAAAGCCACCTACTATAAGTCTTTTTAGGTAAAGTTCGTTTGCTATTCTTAGGTACATATCTATATCTAAGGTGTTGTGGTGGGTTATAAATGGACGTGCTGTAGCTCCACCTGCGATTGTATTTAGGATTGGAGTTTCAACTTCTAAGAAGCCCCTATTATCTAAGAATTCTCTGATTGCTGATATGATTTTTGACCTTTGCATGAATACATCCTTTACTTCAGGATTTACTATTAGGTCTACATATCTTTGTCTATATCTTAGATCTGGGTCCTTTAGGCCGTGCCATTTTTCTGGTAGCATTTGTAGGGCCTTGGTTAGAAGGTCGCTTTTTGCTACTTCTATTGATATTTCACCTTGGTTGGTTTTAAATACCTTTCCTTCAACACCGATTATATCACCGATATCGTATTTTTTGACATATTTGAAGTCATCGCCGATAACATTTTTTCTATTTACTACTTGGATTCTACCAGATTCATCTTGCACATCCATAAAGCTCATGTTTCCGTGGCCTCTTTTGGCAAGAATTCTACCGGCTACTCTTACAGTTTGATCTTCATATTTATCAAAGTTATCCTTGATTTCTTTTGAGTCTGTTCTGTTTTTAAAATTTACTATTCTGTGTGGGTCTTTGCCTTCTTCTTTTAGATCATGGAGCTTTTCTCTTCTGATCTGAAGCATTTCATTTAAATCTTGTGTGTTATCAGCCATTTTCTCTCCTTATTTAATACCTTTAATTACAAAATACATTTTACCATTTGGAGTTTCAACTTCTACCCTATCGTCAACCTTATGGCCAATAATAGCTTCTCCAACTGGTGATTCGTTTGAAATATATCCTTCAAGAGGATTTGATTCAGCTGTTCCTACTATCTTGTAGACTACTTCTTCTTCAAATTCTTCATCAAAGAGTGTAACAGTATTTCCTACTCCAACTGTGTCAGAGTTTTCAACTACTTCGATAGTTTTAGCATTTCTGATCATATCTTCAATCTTCATGATCCTAGATTCTACTTCACCTTGCTCATTTTTTGCTTCATCGTAGTCAGCATTTTCTGAAAGGTCTCCAAAGCTTCTAGCAATCTTGATTTTTTCTGCCATTTCTGGACGCTTTTTGGTTTTTAAATACTCTAGTTCATCTTCTAATTTTTCTAATTTTTCTTTAGTTAATATTACTTCTTTTTTCTCTGTCATTATATTCACCTAATTTTTCTTTATATTCGTCAAGCAGGTCAAAAATTTCCTTGCTTGTACTTATCCTATTTACCCTATCTCTGTATTCACTAGACATATATAGGCCTTTTATATACCAGCCTACATGCTTGCGCATTTGGTTTATGACCAGTCTTTCATCCTTAAATCTTAGGGCAAGTTCGTAGTGGTCTTTTATCTGATTTATTATATCATCAAAGCTTGCTTTTGTGTAAGATCCTGTTTTTATATAGTCTTTTATATAAGAAAATATAAAAGGGTTACCCATTGCACCTCTGGCAAGCATGACCCCATCAGCTTTTGTTGTATTAATAATTTCTATAAAATCTTCTACGCTGAAGCAGTCGCCATTTGCAATTACCGGTATTTTCACAGCTTCTTTAAGCTTTCCTATAGCATGCCAGTCGGCCTTTCCTGAATACATGGCCTTTCTAGTCCTTCCATGAAGGATTAGATAATCAGCTCCTGCCTCTTCCATGGCCTTACCATTTTCTAGATAATTTATATGGTCATCATCAATGCCCAACCTATATTTGATATTTATCTTCTTATCAGTTGCTTCTCTAAGGGCCTTTGTAATCTGATAAACTTTTCTAGGATCTTTTAGAAGAGCTGAGCCTTCGCCATTATTAAAAATCTTTGGAGCTGGGCAGCCCATATTAAAGGATATTTCCTCAATGTTTGTCAGGGGATTTATTTTTTCCTCAACTACCTTTTTTATCTTGTCTATATCAGAGCCAAATATTTGTATATTAGCCTTTTTTTCTAAATCTGATATATACATGATATCCTCTGTGGCCTTGTTGTCATAGACTAGGGCATTGACTGATACCATTTCAGTAAAGGTCTTATCTGCCCCCTGCCTTTCACATATTATCCTAAAGGCTGTATCTGTGACTCCTGCTAGAGGAGCTAGCATTATTTTTTTATCTGTTAATATTTCTGTCATAGATTATTTTAAGCCCTTCAAGCATAAGATCTGGTTCTATGGTTTCTATATATTTGCTTGATTGAGAAATTAATTCTGAAAATCCACCGGTAGCTATGACATTGATATCTTCTCTTTTTATATCAAGTCTTTCTATGATTTCATCTTCTATTGTCTCTATTAACTTATCAATCATTCCTATATAGCCTATTACAATTCCTGCGTTGATGGCTTCTGATGTTGATTCTGTGATGGCTGTGGTTGGTTGTTTAAGCTCAATTTTTGGTAACTTGGCTGTTTTTCCAAATAAGCCATCTTGGGCAATCCTTATGCCAGGGGCAATTGATCCGCCAAGATACTTACCATCAGCTGTTATAACATCCAAGGTTATGGCTGTACCCATATCTACTACTATGGATGGACCACCGTATTTTTCATAGGCTGCTACAGCATCTACTATCCTGTCAGCCCCAACCTCTGTTGGATTTTCGTAGGCTATGGTAATTCCTGTGTAGGTAGTATGGTCTACTACCTTAGCTTCCTTGTCAAATAGCTTCCTATTTGCAGATTGCCAATTGTAGAGCACATCTGGTACTACACATGATATGATTGTGTCGTTGATATTTTTTATATCAAAGCCATGAATCATAAACATATTAAATAAAGTAGCAACTAATTGATCGCTGGTGCTTTTCAAGTCAGTTGCCACTCTAAATCTAGCCTTTAAATTTTCATCATCATAGACACCTATTACAGTGTTTGTGTTGCCAATATCTATAACCAGTAACATATAATCCCCTTTTTGCTTGTTTAACTCTTATATGATACGGTTTTTAGACGTTTTTTCAAGATTATTTGCCTAATTTATGCTTTCTTATTAGGTCGTTAATCTCTTCTATGTCTTCTTTTCTTACCTTTGTAGATTCCCTATTTGTATTGCCATCTTTTTTGATAGCCATAACAAGGTCTCCTCTTTCTTGATCAAAGCCCCATTTTTTAAGTTCTTTAAAGCTTATGAAGCCTGTATTTATAAGCATACCATTATCTGCTATATAAAGCTTTGTGGTTGAGTAAATCGCAAATACTAGAGCAAGAACTATCATTATGGATGCTACCATCATTGAGTTTTTGTTTGAAACCTTATAACCTTGGTAAAGATTTACTATAGCTGTAACGATTAGAATTGAAAATAAAATTGCTTCCATGCTTGATATTGGTCTTTTGAAGGACTTTATATCACTTCCAAGGTGTTTTTTATCTCTTTGTTGCTTAAAAATCCTATAGATAAAAAATACAGTTATTACCCCGTATAAAATTAGTATCATATTGTCAAAACTTCCCATATATTCTCCTTTCTTTCAAAATAAAATAGGCCAAGCGACCTATTTCATCTCTTCTATGTCTTCGTATACTGATCTTTTAACTATGCCGATATAAGGAAGATTCCTATATAATTGGTCATAGTCAAGTCCAAAACCTACCACAAATTCATTTGGTATCTTAAAGCCAACCCAGTCAGATTTTAAGTCAACTTCACGCCTTTCAGGTTTATCTAAAAGTGTTATAATCCTTAAATCCTTTGGGCCTCTTTGAAGTAGGTTCTCCTTGACCTTCTTTAGGGTGTAGCCAGTATCTATTATATCTTCTATAATAAGTACTTCCTTATCCTTTATATCCATGTCTAAGTCCATTAGGATCTTAACATTGCCTGAAGAATAGGTATTGTCCGCATAGGATGAAACTGACATAAATTCCATCTTACATTCTACATTTAGATATTTAGCTAGCTCGCTAGCAAACATAACTGATCCCTTTAGGATGCAAACTAGGATTAATTCGTCCTTGTCTGCATAATGTTCATTTAAAGTGTTAGCTAATTTTCTAATCTTTTTGTTCAAACTTTCTTCATCAATGAGTACTTTCTCTATAAGATCATTGCTGTCAATCTTCATCATATACCTCGATTTGTAGTATTTTGCTCGTAAGGTCTGTGACCTTAAATTCTTCGCTCATCCTTAGACCTGTTATCCATACAATCTTATCATCCGATAAAATTATTGGCAGTCTATCTCTTTTAGCCCTATCTATCTTTTGATCGATAAAAAAGTCCTTAAGCTTTTTGTTAGATTTACTTCCTAAGGGAATGAACTTATCGCCATTTCGCCTAGCCCTAACTTTTAGGGGAAATTTAAGCTTGTCATAATCAAAGTAAGCCTTTGATTTTTCCTTTGTGTAAGTCTTACTATTAATTATACTTGATTTTATGATTTTACCATCAAAGTCAATCTCATCTTCGGCGTATAAATCATAGACGCTTTCATTTTTAAAGTCCTTGGCATCTTCTAAAATATAATAATCGTACGACTTTCTAAATTTTAGATCATCCTTTATTATTTCCTTGCCATTGGCAAGAGCAATTAGGGATAAAAATTCATCAATATTATCTTTGGAAATATCCTTGATAGTCCCTTTTAGCTTTTCAATTCCTAATCTTATGAGCCTATTTTGGTAGGGCTTCTTTAAACTTTCAAAATCATTTTTTCTAAATTTTATTTCCCTAACTGACCTATCACATATTTTATCAAAAATCTCTCCTATAGTATCATCTATGATTGTAAGGTCATCCTTGGCAAGGTCACTTAGCCTTGCAGCTTGGTCAATAAATCTAGGATTTATCTCTTCTAGGACTGGAATTACTTCTAGCCTTATCTTATTTCTAGTGTAGTCTGCTTCAAAATTGGTGTGGTCTATCGCGTAGGGGATTTTATTTTGGTCTAAATAAGTTAAGATATCTTTCTTCTTAATATCTAGAATTGGCCTTATAATATTTCCAGACCTATAAGCCATGGCTTTTAAACCATCTAGGCCAGTTCCTCTTACTATCCTCATAAGGACAGTTTCTGCCTGGTCATCCTTGTTATGGGCCACGGCTATCTTTGAAGAAGGAAATTTTCCTACTAAGCGGTTAAAAAAATCATATCTCAGCCTGCGACCTGCATCTTCTGATGAAATTCTCTCTTTCTTTGCTAAATCATCCATGGATTTTGACTCTGAGAAAAATTTTAGGCCTAAGTTATCAGCCGTTTCTCTTACGAGATTTTCGTCATTTGCTGCTTCTTTCCTATGGAGGTGGTTAAGATGGGCAAGGACTATGTCAAAGTCAATTTCTTTTCTAAGTTTTTCTAGCATATAGATTAAAAATTGGCTATCTGGTCCACCGCTTGCTCCAACAATTATCGTGTCGCCTTTTTCTATTAGCTGATGTTTTCTAATAGTTTCTAAAAACCTATCTTCCATTTTCATTTGTTTCTTTATTCTCTTTGGTTTCTGTATTTTCTTGGCTTTCTAATTCATTATTAGAATCTTGAGCTTGTCCTTGGTCAGAATTTTCTGCTTCTCCATTATTTTCTTGACCTTCTTTATTATCATTTGGGTCAATTTTATTGATTACGCCTGAATTTTCTTCCTTAACTTCAGATTTCTTGACCATACCTAGCTTTTCCTTGGCGACTTTTTCCTTAAATTGGTCAGTATTCCTATTTTCGTAGTCTTTATTTAGGCTATCGATTTCTTTTTTGACATTTTCAAGCTTTTTCTTGCTAGAAACTATATCTTGGTCGAGTTTTTTCATATCAGCATTTAAATTAGAATTTAAAAAATAAAAGCCAATTACAGAAAAAATCACAAGGCCAAAGGCAGTTAGCAAAAATCTCTTGTTTTTCTTGCCTCTTTGCTTATGATATGAATTTTTCCTAGCCTTTCTCCTATTATTCGCCATCTATTACCTCATACATGCTATCTGCATTGTTTTTCTTAGCCCCTTCTATTAGGCTAAGAACTTTTGCCTTTAAGACAGATTTACCGAAGGTTATTTCAATTATATCGCCTATTTCTACTTCGCTGCCTGGTTTGGCTATTTTATCGTTAATCTTTACTCTCTCGTTTTCACAAGCTTCTTTTGCTACTTGTCTTCTTTTAATTATTCTTGAATTTTTTAAAAATTTATCTACTCTCATATCATAACTGTACTTTTTCTTATATCTTATTCAATAATAGGTATTTAGCCAAAAATTAGTATAGTATAGGTATGAAGTACATATTTCACATCGACTGCGATGCTTTTTACGCATCCTGCGAGGAGCTTAGAAACCCAAAACTTAAAAATATTCCTATGGCTGTGGGTGGCCTTACAAATAAATCTATCATCACTACTGCCAATTACATGGCGAGAAAATATGGCATCCACTCTGCTATGCCTGTTTTTATTGCAAGGGACCTCTGTCCTGACCTTAAGCTTGTCCCTGTTGACCATGATTATTATAAGGATAAATCCAGGGAGGTCTTTGGCATTATTAGGTCATATTCTAGAATTTACGAGCAAGTTTCTATAGATGAGGCCTATATACAAATTTATTTGGATGACCCAATTTCCTTTGCCAAGGCCTTACAAAAAGAAATCATGGATAAGACCGGCATTCCAATTTCTATCGGCATTTCCTATAATAAATTTCTTGCCAAATTAGGTTCTGATTGGAATAAGCCTTTTGGTATAAAATATATTGATAAAAAGGAAGCTGATAAAATCTTGCCAGACCTTCCTGTAGGCAAGGTCCACGGCATCGGCAAGAGGGCTTCTTCAAAGCTTAATCAAATTGGAATCTATAAGGTTTCTGACCTTCTAAAACTTGATAGAAGCTTTCTGGAAGACCTTTTTGGCAAGGGCGGGGATTATATTTACCATGTAATTAGGGGAATTGATGATAGACCGATTGAAGTTTCTAGACTTAGAAAATCAATCGGTAAGGAGAGGACCCTAAGCAAAAATACCAATGATAAGACCCTCCTTAAATCCTATCTTAGAAAGATTTCAGAACTTATTGAAAAGGAAATGGATGAAAAGAAAATCCAGGCTAAGACTGTTTCTATCAAGCTTAAGGATGAGTATTTTAGAAACAGGACCAGGTCTTATACTCTCCAAGAGCCAATTTATAAAGCAGATGATATCTATAATGAAGCGATAAGCCTTTTTGAGGAAGTCTTTGCTGGAGAATATCTTAGGCTTATCGGCATTTCCCTTTCAAATTTATCTGATAGGGACATTGACCAATTAACTTTCCTATAAAAAAACCAAGTCAAATCCATTTTGTGGATGACTTGGTTTTTTCTTATTTATCTTCTAAGAGCGATTCTTGTTTATCTTCTTCTGTATCTTCTACTTCTTCGCTAGCTTTTGTGTCCTTTTTGAAGGATTCCCTTACCTTAGCATCAATTTCTTTGGTAAATTCTGGATCATCTTCAAGCATTTTCTTGACATTTTCCCTACCTTGGCCCAGTTTTTGGTCACCATAGGAGAACCATGATCCTGCCTTATCGATTATATCTAAGTCTACAGCCGTATCTAGGAGAACTCCTTCTTTAGAGATTCCCTTGCCATACATGATATCAAATTCTACTACCTTAAATGGTGGTGCTACCTTGTTTTTAACAATTTTCACCCTTGTACGAGATCCTATTGAGTTATCTCCCTCGGTTATTGTCTTTATCCTTCTTATATCAAGTCTTACTGAAGAATAGAATTTAAGGGCACGACCACCTGTTGTTGTCTCAGGACTACCAAACATTACACCAATTTTTTCTCTTAATTGGTTGATGAAAATGACTGTAGTATTTGATTTGGAGATGATACCTGTAAGTCTTCTTAAAGCCTGACTCATTAGTCTTGCTTGTAGACCCATGTGGCTATCTCCCATTTCTCCTTCAATTTCTGCCTTAGGTACTAGGGCTGCTACAGAGTCTATTACAATTAGACCAACTGCCCCACTTCTTACAAGGCTTTCAGCTATATCAAGACCTGCTTCACCTGTATCTGGCTGACTCATGATAAGATTGTCTATATCTACACCAAGATTTGCTGCATATTCAGCATCTAGAGCATGTTCTGCATCGACAAAGGCACAAGTATCGCCAAGCTTTTGAGCTTCAGCTATTACGTGAAGGGCTAGGGTTGTCTTACCAGATGATTCTGGTCCATAGATTTCTATTACCCTACCACGAGGAAGACCTCCTATTCCAAGGGCAATATCTAGGTTGATAGCTCCAGTTGGTATTGCTTCAATTTCAATCTTTGGAGCATCTCCCATCTTCATCACTGATCCCTTGCCGTATTTTTTCTCTATCTGCTTAAAAGCCTGGTCCAAGGCTTTTTGTTTTTCTTTATCCATATCTTCTCCTTATACATTAAATGTCTAATCTATAGTACTATTATATACTTATTTTTCTTTTATTAAAGTTTTTTATAAAATGTTTAGATTTTTCTAAATATTTTCTAGGTCTAGGACCTTCTTATTTTTTATTATATAATCTACTCCAGATATAATTGTAAGGAGCACTGCTAGGTAAAATACATAAATTCCTATCATGTGGGTAAAGTCACTTTCAAGTAGTAAAAGGACTAAAGATACCATCTGGCTTATGGTCTTAGCCTTACCCCAAACACTTGCTGCTATGGTTATACCCATATCTGCTGCAAGGGTCCTAAAACCCGTAATTATTAGTTCTCTTGCTACAATTATTATTACAGCCCAAGCTGGTATTACAGCACTTTCCACTAGGACTATGAAGGCTGCAAGGGTTAATACCTTATCTACAAGTGGGTCCACAAATTTACCGAAGTTTGTGATTAAATTTCTACTTCTTGCTAAGTGTCCATCTATAGCATCTGTTAGAGATGCTATTATGAAAATTATGGCTGCTATATTATAGGCTGTGCCGTAGTAATAATAAGCTAGGACAAATACTGGTATCAAAAACAACCTTACCATAGTTACTTTATTTGCTATATTCATTAATCTTCCTCCAAATATGTTCTATCAACTAAGACCTTACGAGGTTTGCTTCCTTCATAGCCTCCGACAAGTCCCTTTTGTTCTAATTGATCAATTATCCTTCCAGCCCTTGCATAGCCAATTTTAAGCTTCCTTTGAAGCATGGATACACTTGCTGTATTATCTTCGATAATAAGCCTTATGGCTTCATCTAGAAGCTCATCTTCATCTTCTAGCTCTTCTGTGTTGGTCTTCTCTTCTACCTTTTCAATGGCTTCTTCATTATAATCAGCCTTTGAATTATTTTTTATAAAATCAACAACATCCAAAACTTCATCATCAGATACGAAGGCACCTTGGATTCTTACAGGCTTCATAGCATCAGATGATAGGTAGAGCATATCGCCCTTGCCAAGAAGTTTTTCAGCTCCTTGGGCATCTAGGATTGTCCTTGAATCTATTTGGCTTGTTACAGCAAAAGATATCCTTGATGGAATGTTGGCCTTGATTGTACCTGTTATGACATCTACTGTTGGCCTTTGGGTCGCTATAATAAGGTGGATACCGCAAGCCCTGGATTTTTGGGCAAGCCTTGTAATGTAGTCTTCTACCTCACTTGCTGCAGTCATCATTAAATCTGAAAGCTCATCTACTATTACTACTATATAAGGTAGGTTTTCCATAGATTCGTCAGTCTCACTTGCCTTTTTATAGCCCTTTATATCCCTCACATGGTACTCTTCAAAGAGCTTATATCTTTTTTCCATCTCAGAAATCGCCCAAAATAGGGAGCTTGCTGCCTTTTTAGGATCAGTTATAACTGGCATTATAAGGTGTGGAATCCCATTATAGACTGATAATTCTACTACCTTTGGGTCTATCAAAAGAAGTTTTACATCATCTGGCGAATGCTTATATAAAATAGACATTATTATGGTATTGATACAAACAGACTTACCTGATCCAGTCGCTCCAGATACCAAAAGATGGGGCATTTTTTCAATTGCTGATACAATTACCTCACCAGATATGGACTTACCCATGGCAAAAGGTATGGCTGACTTGCTTTTTATAAAGCTAGCTGATGAAATTATTTCTTTAAAGCCTACCATTTCCTTAGTGTCGTTGGCCACCTCAATTCCTACGTGAGATTTGCCAGGAATTGGGGCTTCTATCCTAATGCCTGATGTTGCAAGGGATAGGGATAGATCATCTGCTAGATTTACAATTTTTGAGACCTTGACCCCTCTTTGTGGTTTAAGTTCATAGCAGGTTACTGTTGGTCCCACATCTATTTGGACAACCTCTCCTTCTATGCCGAAAGATTCAAGGGTTTCTTCGATAATTTCAGCTTTTTCTCTAATTTCATCATTGTCAATTCCCTTATCTGTGTCAATGTCATGCAATAAGTCAACTGGTGGATAGGAATAGTTTGAAAACTCTCTTTTTAGATCTTCGTTAAGGTCAGCAAATTCCACTTGCTTAGACTTGTAATCATTGATTATTTCTATATTTTTGGATTCTGGCTCTTTTTTCTTAGCTCCCCTTCTCTTTACAGCCCTTCTTGGCTCTTGATCAGGAGTTTTTTCGATTTTTGTTAACTTTCTTGGCTCTTCTTCCTTAGCTAGGCTTTGCCTATCTTCTCTCTTAGCAGCAAGAAAATCCTTAGCTTTATTATAGGCTTTTATGGTTAAATGCTTGATGCCAAGTCCTAAAATAATAAAGCCATCCCTGATTTTAAGGAAAAATTCCCTATAGGAATATGGACTTACATTTATTATAAAAGATCCAATAAGTGTTATATAAAGGATATATAATCCAAGAGGTCCGATGAAATTTAGGATATAATATCCGACTAAACCTCCAAACCATCCACCTCCCAAGCCCTTCTTGAAGGCTGAGTATTCTACAGACCAGGCTAATTCATTTCTTACAAAGTCTTTAGAAAGAATGGCCAGGGTTAGGAAAAATATCCCATAAATTAGAAGCATCCTTGATAAGTTGGTCCTAAATTTACCCTTATAAACCATGAAAAAGGATATAAATAAGCCAATAGGAAATAATATAGCTAATTTTCCAAAAAGCTTTGAAAATATATCACCTATCCTATCTCCTAAAAAACCGGTGTTTGATGAGATGATAAAGATAAGTAAAAATACCGAAATTCCCATCATTACCATAGAAAAGGTCCTTAGGTTGAAATTTTTTTCTCTAATTTTTTTCTGTTTACTTTTGTTAGGGGCTCTGGAAGATGACTTCTTCCTAACCCTTCCTTGATTTTTGTTTGTCATAATAACCTCATTATTATTATATAGTAATAAGGGTAAAAAATAAACTGCCCAGAGGCAGTATATTTTTTTAATTACTAGTTTTGTTCTTTTTTATCGTTCTTGTAAGGTGATTCGTCTACTGGCCAAGCTTCAGCTTTTTCTGGCTTTTCTAAAAGGGCCTTCCTTGAAAGGTTTATCCTACCTTGTCTGTCAATTTCAGTAACCTTGACTTTGACTGTATCGCCAATAGCTAGTTCATCTTCAACCTTACCTACTCTATGGTGGGCAATTTGTGATATGTGAAGGAGGCCTTCCTTACCTATTGCAATTTCAACAAAGGCACCAAAATTCATAATTCTTACGACTTTTCCTTCGTAGATATCGCCTGGTTTTGGATCTGTTACTATAGCTTTTATCATTTCTATAGCTTTCTTGCCGCTTGCTCCATTATCACTTGCTACTGTTATATGACCATCATCTTCTGTATCAATCTTTACACCTGTTGCATCGATGATTTTATTTATTGTCTTTCCACCAGAACCAATTACTTCACGCACCTTATCTGGGTCTATGTCTATTGTGTAAAGTCTTGGTGCATATTCAGAAAGCTCTTCTCTTGGCTTATCTATAGCTTTTTCTATGACATCAAGGATTCTAAATCTAGCATCCTTTGCATCAGCTAGAGATTGTTCAAGAACTTCTTTTGTTATACCTGATATTTTCATATCCATTTGTAGGGCTGTGATACCATCACGAGTACCTGCTACCTTAAAGTCCATGTCGCCAAGGTGATCTTCTAGGCCTTGGATATCTGTAAGTATTGATATAGAATCATCTTCCTTGATTAGACCCATAGCAATACCTGCTACTGGCTTTTTGATTGGAACACCTGCATCCATTAGGGAAAGGGTTGAACCACAAATTGATGCTTGAGAGCTTGAACCATTTGATGATAATACTTCAGATACCACTCTTATTGTGTAAGGGAAGTCTTTTTCATCTGGTAATACAGGCACAAGGGCTCTTTCAGCTAGGTGGCCGTGACCTATCTCACGTCTACCTGGTCCTCTTAATGGTCTAACATCTCCTACACAGAATGGTGGGAAATTGTATTGGTGCATGTATCTTTTTTGTATGTCTTCTACATTTAGGCCGTCAATTATTTGGCTATCTGCTGGAGAACCTAAGGTTACTACAGATAGGACTTGTGTTTGGCCTCTTTGGAATAAGCCTGAGCCGTGAACACGTGGAAGCACTTCAACTTCTGCAGATAGAGGTCTAATTTCAGTAAGGTCTCTGCCATCAGGTCTTATCTTATCGATTGATATCATTCTTCTTACTTCTTTTTTCATGATATCATCTATTCTTCTATGGATTTCATCTTCGCTTTCTGGATAAGCTTCAAGGAATTTCTCCTTAGCTTCTTCTTCTATCCTAAAGATGTTATCTTCTCTTTCAGTCTTATCTGTTGTTCTGATTGAGTTTTTGATTTCTTCTTCAAAGTTTTCTGAAATTAGCCTATCAAGTTCACTTTCTATGTGAGCTTCTACTTCCTTTTTCTCCTTACCAATATCATCTATTATTGTTTGGATAAAGTCGGAAATATCACCTATTTCTTCTAAGGCAAGTAGCATTGCTTCAAGCATCTCAGCTTCATCAAGCTCATTTGCTCCTGCTTCTACCATGTTGATTGCGCCTTTTTTACCAGCTACAGTTAGCTCAAGGTCAGATTTTTTTCTGTCTTCTTCTTTTGGGTTTACTATTAGCTTTCCATCAACTTTTCCTACCATACAAGCCCCAACTGGTCCGTCAAATGGTATGTCTGAAATGCCTAGGGCAATTGATGCACCTATTGTTGTTAGTGGGTCTGGAAGGTGGTCGTGGTCCATTGATAGAACTGTAGCTATAACTTGTACATCATTGTAGTAATTTTCTGGGAAAAGTGGTCTAAGAGGCCTATCCATTTGTCTAGCGATTAGAGTTGCTCCATCGCTTGCCTTTCCCTCTCTTCTTAGAAAGCCTCCAGGAATCTTACCTACAGCGTAGAGCTTTTCTTGGAAATCACAAATAAGTGGGAAGAAATCTATGCCATCTCTTGGTTTTTCGCTTGCTACTGCTGTTACAAGAAGGGATGTGTCCCCACTTTTTATGTAGCAGGCTCCATTGGCTTGTTCTGCAAACTTACCTATGGTTACTTCTAATTCGTATCCGTTTTTTGAAGTGTAGTTGTAATTTTTGATCATTTAATCTCCTATAAAATAAGGCGGGTTATCCCCGCCAGCAATTAACCTCTTAGTCCAAGTCTTTCAACAATTGATCTATATCTTTCGATATCATTGTCTCTTAGATAAGTAAGCATACCTCTTCTACGTCTAATCATCTTGTATAGTCCACGTCTTGAAGAGTGATCTTTTTTATTTGCTTTTAAGTGCTCAGTTAAGTCAGCTATTCTTTTTGATAGGATAGCGATTTGTACTTCTGGTGAGCCTGTGTCTTTTTCGTCTAATTGGTATTGTTTGATTATTTCTTGTCTTTGTTCTGCGTTCATAATTTCCTCCGTTTATTTGATTTGGCCTTACCGAGTATTAGTCGAGGTTTCATATACCCAGCAAAGCTAGCTATACTATTATACGCCCTATTTTTCTTTTGTAAACTTATTTTAGGTGTTTTTCTATATATTCTAGGCCTTGGGCCTTGTCCTTATCCATCTGATCTATCAATTCTTCAGCAGAGTTAAATTTAAAGTCAGGCCTAAAAAATTCTATAAATTCTACACTTATATTTTCCCCATATACATGCTTATCAAAATCATAGATATAAGATTCTATTTTCTTATCCTGACTTGTTTCAAAGGTAGGATTTGAACCAATATTTGTAAGAGCATAATAATATTTATCTCTTACAAGTATTCTTGTAAGGTATACCCCATCTCTTGGTATTACATAAGGAAAACTTAAATCTAAGTTGGCTGTAGGAAAATTTAGAGTCCTGCCCCTATGTCTGCCATGGACTACTTCCCCTCTAATCTTGTAGTACCTTCCAAGATACTTATTAGCCTTTAAAATTTCCCCTTCTTTTACTAGCTCCCTAATATGTTTTGAAGAGATTTTATTTTTATCATCTTCAAGCTCAAAATCTATGATTTCAGCTTTATAGGAATAGATATTTTCATACTCTTTAAGTGTATCAATAGTGCCTTTGGCCTTATATCCAAAACGATAATCACTTCCTACTATTACAGCCTTTGCATTTAATTTTTCTGCTATGACTGTCTTTATAAATTCTCTAGGGGATAATTCCATAAAGGCCTTGTCAAAATTAACCAGGCAGAAAGTTTTAATTCCCATTTCTGATAGAATTTCTATCTTATCTTCAAGGCTTGATAGGTATTTATCCTCATCTTTTACTGTCCTCTTGCCATCTTCCTTAAAAAGTAAAACAGATGGAGTAAGACCGTACTTATTAGATAAGTAAATATTTTTTTCCATTAATTTCTGATGACCCAAGTGGACTCCGTCAAAATAACCTAGGGCAACTGCTTTTTTTTCAAGATCAGGCAAGTCGCTATTTAAATCATATATTCTTATCTTATCTTTCATAAAATACCTTCTCCATTTTTAGGAAATTTCTACCATCTTCACTTGCAATTTTCGCAAGACCTATAAAATCATTCTCTATATAAATCCTAATTTCCCCGTCTATTTGCTTATTTGTTAAGATTTTTTGCCCATTTATGAGATTTTCTAGATATTTTTTATCTATGTCTAGTCTTTCCAAATGGTCAAGGGCTATATCTAGGGGTCTTAGTTTCTTGATTAGTTCCTCTTTTGGAATTTCTAAAATATCTGCACTCTTTATCGAATCTTTTATATCAAGTTTGCCGACTCTAGATCTCTCTAGGTTTTCTACATGGGCGAAAGTCCCAAGTCTTATGCCAATATCATCTACCAAAGTCCTTATATAGGTACCCTTTGAGCAGGTTACTTCTATACTTGCCTTTGGAAAGTCAAAGGATAAGAGCTTAATGTCATAAATTTTTACCTTACGGATTTTTCTTTCGATTTCTATGCCTTCTCTGGCCAGGTCGTAAAGCTTTTTGCCACCTACTTTTAGGGCTGAATACATAGGTGGTATTTGTTCTATTTGACCCTTAAAAGATTCCATTACTTTTATAAATTCATCTTTATTTATTGGTTTATCAGACCTTGCTGTTACTTCTCCCGCTGCATCTAGGGTATCTGTCCTAATACCAAGGATTAGATCTGTCTTATAGACCTTATCCTTGGTCATCATATAGTCTGATACCCTGGTTGCTTTGCCGACTACTATCGGAAGGACTCCGCTTGCCTCAAGGTCCAAGGTTCCTGTATGGCCTACCTTTTTCATATCTAAAGCACGCCTTACAAGACTTACTACCCTTGCAGATGATATGCCCTTTTCTTTATCTATGTTAAGGATTCCCTTAAGACTCATATTTCTTTTAAAATCCCCAAGGCCTTCTTGCTAGCTGCTTCTAAAGATTCATCAAAGATTGAAAATCCGCTTGCCTTGATGTGGCCACCGCCGCCATTATCTCTTGCGACTTTTGACACATCAGCAAATTTACTTCTTAGGGATACCTTGTATTCTCCATCATCATATTCTTTTACAATCATGGATATTTCTACTTCCTTTAGGTCCCTTAATTTATTTACAATTGACTCAGCATCTCCCATTTGTACATGGTATTTTTCAACTAAATCCTTGCTCGCAATGGCAAAGGCTTTTTTGTCAAAAAACTGAGCTGTCGATATAACTTCGTTATGAAATTGCATTACCTTTACTGGTTGTGATTGGTAAAGGTTTCTGTAAATATATTCATAGTCTACACCTGCTGTGATTAGCTTACCAGCTACATTAAAGGTGTATTCGTTGATATTTGCATACATAAACCTACCTGTGTCTGTGCAAAGACCTGTAAATAGTAGGGTTCCTATGGTTTCATCCATTGGTAGGTCAAGCTTATCTATGATTTCATAAGCTAGCTCACATGTAGCTGGTGCTGTGTCATAGATTAGATTTAAATCGCAGTTAATTTTACCGCCTACGTGGTGGTCTATTACTATAGTTTTCTTTGAAGCTCTGGCAATAGGTGTTGCACTTCCTATCCTATCAAATTCTGAGCAGTCCATTATTATGAAAAGATCATAAGAATCTCTGCTTGCTTCCTTATAATTTTCTATTTCTGGTAGGAAGAAGAGGTAATCATCTATTGTGTCTATGGCGATTACTTCTACATCCTTGCCATATAATTCTAAGGACCTTCTTAGGGCAAGGGTTGAACCCAGATTGTCTCCATCTGGGTTGACATGGCTTGCTATGGCGATATTTTCTGCTTCATCTACCATTTTGATAAATTCTTCTAATTTTTCTTTACTAATCCTGTCTATCTTCATTTGCTTTTTTATCCTTTGCGATTGTTTCTTCAATTAGCTTATTCATATAGGCACCACGCTCAATTGAGTCATCAAATTTAAATCTAAATTCAGGCATGGACCTTAATCTCATCCTCTCACCTATTAGGACTTTGATATAACCTTTGGCTTGGTTGAGAGCTTGCATGGCATCTTCCTTGTTTTTGCTATCTCCAAGGGCAGATACATAGACATCTGCATATGATAGGTCATTTGTTACTTCTACATCTGTAATTGATACCATTGCTTCTGTCGATAGTCTAGGATCAGAAAGGTCATCTCTAAGTATTTTAGAGACTTCCCTTTTGACTTCTTGTGATATCCTTGCGGTTCTTTTACTATTCATCTATTAACTTCTTTCTACTTCAACCATTTCGTAGGCTTCCATTACATCGCCTACCTTAACATCGTTAAATCTTTCTAGACCTATACCGCCTTCGTAGCCGCTTTGAAGTTTGCTTGCATCATCTTTAAATCTCTTCATTGATGAGATTTCACCATCAAACACTACTATATTATCTCTAAGAAGTCTGATTTTAGATTTTCTTGTTACAAGGCCGTTTGTTACCATTACACCTGCAATTGTACCTGCTCCTGGTATTTTAAAGGTTTCTCTTACTTCTGCCCTACCAAGTACATTTTCCTTAAATTCAGGCTCTAACATACCATTTATAGCTTTTTCTACATCTTCGATTGCTTCATAGATTACACTATAGGTTCTAATTTCAATGTTATTATCCTTGGCTCTTTCTAGGGCCCCTTGGGTTGGTCTTACATTAAATCCTATTATTATTGCATTTGATGCTTGGGCAAGGAGGATATCTGATTCGGTTATACCACCTACAGCTCCTGCTATTACTGATACCTTAACTTCTTCATTTGATAATTTTGTAAGGGAGCTACTTACAGCATCCACAGTACCCTTTGCATCTGTCTTAACTATGATGTTTAGCTCTTTTAGCTCGCCTTCAGCTATATCTGAATACATATCTTCTAGATTTGTATTAGCCTTGGCTATTAGGCGTTCTTCACGTTTAAATTCTGCTGCCCTGTCTGCGTATTCACGTGCAACTTTTTCATCAGCTACAGCATAAATCTTATCTCCAGCTTCTGCTACATCTGATAGGCCTAGGATTTGAGCTGGTATTGATGGGCCAGCTTCTTTTATTGGCTTACCTTTTGAGTTAAACATTGCCCTTATCCTACCTGATGAAGATCCTGTTACTACATAATCTCCAGCATGTAGAGTTCCTTTTTGAACAAGAACTGTGGCTACTGGTCCTCTTGATTTATCAAGTTCTGCTTCGATTATGATACCTACTGCTGCTCTATTTGGATTTGCCTTAAGCTCCCTAACTTCAGCTACTAAAAGTACCATTTCTAGAAGTTCATTTATTCCATCTCCAGTATGGGCTGATACTGGTACCATTATGGTATCTCCGCCCCATTCTTCAGGTACAAGGCCATGTTCCATAAGTCCTTGCATTACCCTGTTTGGATCTGCTGTGTCCTTATCCATTTTATTTATTGCTACTATTATTGGAATCTCAGCAGCCTTAGCGTGGTTTATAGCTTCTATTGTTTGTGGCATAACCCCATCATCTGCTGCTACTACTAGGATTGCTACGTCTGTTGACTGAGCTCCCCTCATTCTCATTTCTGTAAAGGCTTCGTGGCCTGGTGTATCTAGGAAGGAAATTTGCTTGCCATTGATATCAACGGTATAAGCACCTATATGTTGAGTTATTCCTCCGGCCTCTCCACGTGTTACAGATGTATTTCTTATGGCATCTAGTATACTTGTCTTGCCGTGGTCAACGTGACCCATTACTGATACAACTGGTGGTCTTTCCACTAAATCTTCAGGCTTATCTTCATAGTCTAGGTCGTATGATTGCTCTTCAAGGGCATCATAAGCTTCTTCTTTGAAGATTTCCTTTCCAAAATCCATGGCTACTAGATTTGCAGTATCAAAGTCTATTTGATCGTTAAGTCCTGCCATTATGCCAAGACCTATAAGTTTTCCTATTACAGAATTTGGACTTTCTCCAAGTTTATCTGCAAAAGTTTTTACATTTACAGTTTCTGGTATTTCTATTCTTGATTCATTCTTAGCTTTCATATTTTTCTCTTGCCTATTATTTTTCTTTGATTTTCTCTTCTTATTTTTCTTTTTTCTATTCTTGCCAGTTGGTCTTGCTTCTTCGTCATCTTCATTTGCTATTGTCTTAGGGTCAATTTTTTTCTTTTCCCTTTTCTTTTCAACTGGTTTCTTAGCCTTAGGCTTTTGTTCAATTATTTCTGCTTCTTTAGAAGAATCTTCGTTTAATTCTGTAAGATATTCATTTATTAATTTGCGGTCTTCTCCGCTAATCATTGACATATGGGATTTGATATTTAGATTAAACTCTTCGTTTAAAATCTTAATCATTTCCTTTGATTCCATCCCATTTTCTTTAGCCAATTCGTATACTCTTATTTTGTCAGCCATTTAATCACCTCATTTTACTTCATAAGCTTCTAACTCCTCATAAATATCATCATCTATTTTCATTTTAAAGGCTTGGTTTAGCTTATTAGACTTTCTAAGGCCCTTTAGGCATGCTTCATCTTTGCATACATAAGCGCCTCTTCCATTTACTTTTCCACTTTCATCTATCAAGATTCCTTCTTCTTTGTTATTTACAATCCTAAGAAGGTCTTTTTTATCTTTTAGAGAACCACATACTATACATTTTCTTTGTGGTATCTTTCGAGTTTTTTTCATTTTTAACCTCAAATTGAATATTTATTATTCATTTATAAAGTTTTTAGCATAAGGCCTAGTTTTCAAGGCTTTCATCAGCCTGGTCAAGATTTTCTAAAAAATCTTCGTCATCAGCCTCATCTTCATCAGATTCTTCTAAATCTGTGTTAGCTTCTTCTGTTACAATATCTTCTTCAGCATCTGCGGCAGATTCAGCTAGGCTTTCATCACTTACTTCATCATTATTTTCAATGATTTCTTCTTCATCATTTAAACCTAAAATCTCATCGATTTCTTCTTGGCTTAGGCTATCAAATTCTAATTCTGATTTTATGTCGATTTTCCAACCAGTTAGCCTTGCTGCAAGTCTGGCGTTTTGACCTTCCTTGCCTATAGCAAGTGAAAGTTGGCTATCATCTACTACTACAAGAGACTGCCTATTTTTCTCATTTATTAGGACTTTTATTATGTCAGCAGGTGATAGGGCATTTGATATGAAAGTTTCTGCATCTTTTGAATAATTGATTATATCAATCTTCTCACCTTGAAGACTTTCTACTATTGAATTTACCCTAGCTCCCTTATAGCCTATACAAGCTCCTACAGCATCTATAGTTTCATCATTTGAATAAACAGACATCTTTGTCCTAGAGCCTGCTTCTCTTGCTATAGAATAAATTTCTATTATACCATCAGTTATTTCAGGTACTTCTAGCTCAAAAAGTCTTACTACCAGGTTTTCGCTTGATCTAGATAGAACTATTTGAGGATCTTTTCCTGAGTTTCTTACTTCTTTTATAAGAAATTTCATTCTCTCATTTGGAGCATAGACCTCGTTAGGAACTTGCTCTTTTAGTGGAACAATTCCTTCTATCTTATCAAGGTTAACATAGACATTGTATTTATCTTGTCTTTGGATAGAACCTGTTATAAGCTCATTTTCTCTGTCTAGATAATCCCCAAATAGGGTTTCTCTTTGGGCATCTCTTATCTTTTGTATTACGATATTTCTTGCAGTTTGGGCTGCAACCCTTCCGAAGTTTTTAGGTACAAGCTTTATTCTTGCCACATCACCTAGGCTAAGAGTAGGATCTACTTCCTTTGCATCTTTTAGACTGATTTGGCTAACCTTATCTTCTACTTCATCTACTACTTCTCTTAGGGCAAATACCCCTATCTCACCTGTTTCGTGATCTATGACAACATCAACATTTTCTTGATTGTCATAATTTTTTTGATAACTTTTTACAAGCGCCTTTTCTAGGGCTTCAAGGATTACATCTTTTTCGATATTTTTATCCTTACAAAGCTCATCAAGGGCTGCCATAAAGTCTTTGTTCATAATTTCTCCTTTTAGAAAACTATCTCAATTTTTATTTCTTTGATATCAGACTTATCTATTTTAATTTCCTCGTCATCTTGACTTATAAATAAAATATTATCAGCATTGACCTCTTTAGTGAAGGCGATAAGCTCACTGCCATCTTTAAGTTTTATCTTAAGTAGCTCATTCATATTTCTAATTAGGTCTCTGTCAGTCTTTAGTGGCCTTGATAAGTCTTGAGAGGAAACTTCTAAGTAGTATGAAGTAGAAATTAAATCTAGTTGATCTAACTTCTCATCCAAAAAAGTACTTACCTTTTCACAGTCGTCTATGGTTATGCCGCTTTCATTATATATATAGAAAATTAGTCTCTTTTCATTCTTAGGTCCTATAAACTCTATATCAACAAGTTCATAGCCTAAATTTTCTATATCATCATTTAGTAATTCTTTTAATTTTTCAGTTAAATTCATACCACTCCCCCTAACATTAAAAAAAAGTGGAATTTGCGCCCCACTTCTTACTAGGATAACTATACTTTAAATCAAGCTAATTTCAATAATTTAATTTATTCAATATACACATTTTATAAGGTTAAAATTGGATTTTAATTCATTTTTGTCCATTTTTATGAAAATGATTGTAATGTTCATTTTACAATAGGCTATTGCTTTTATTATGAAAATGTTTTATAATAAATATAAGATAATAAATGAAGGAGGATATTATGACATTATTTATTATTGGACTTATAATTTTATTTGGAGGAGGATTTCTATATTCAAAATATGTTGAAAGTCAACTAGAACCTGACGATAGAGAAACTCCAGCAGTAAAAAAAGCCGACGGTGTCGACTTCGTTGTTATGAGTGAGGCTAAAAACTGGCTTATCAACTTACTTAACATAGCAGGTACAGGCCCTATTCTTGGACCAATCCAAGGTATCTTATTTGGACCTATTGCCTTTATCGCTATTCCAGTAGGTTGTGTTGTTGCAGGTGCGGTTCATGATTTCATGACAGGCTTTATCTCAATGAGAAATGGTGGTAGCCAAGTTCCAAAATTAGTTGGTAAATACATAGGCGATGGAGTTAGAAAATTCTACAATATTGTTATTGCTGTTCTTTTACTCCTTACTGGTGTTGTATTTGTTTATACACCTGGTGACTTAATTGCTAAATTTGTACTTGGTAAGGAACCTGAAGGATCTGTAATTTGGATTATATATGCTGTAATCTTCGCTTATTACATCCTATCAACAGTAATGCCTATTGATAAGCTTATCGGTAGAATCTACCCAATCTTTGGTGCTTTCCTAATCATCTCAGCTATAGGTGTTTTAATCGGTATCTTTATGAAAGGTTCCGCTCACCTATCTTTTGAAGGCCAAGGACTCCTAGCTCAACATCCAAAAGGACAACGTTTCATCCCAGCATTCTTCATAACTGTAGCTTGTGGTATCCTATCAGGCTTCCACGGTTCACAAGTAACCCTTGTATCAAGAACTGTTAAAAGTGAAAAAGAAGCAAGGACAACCTTCTATTCTACAATGATAGCAGAAGGCTTTATAGCTATGATATGGGCAGCAGGTGCTATGGTTCTTTTCTCAACAGGAGAAGCTCCATTAGATACAGCTGGTACAATCATGGTTGGTAATATTTCTAAATTCTTTATGGGTAATATCGGTGGTCTACTAGCAGTAGTTGGTGTAATCGCACTTCCTATCACATCAGGTGATACAGCATTTAGATCTCTAAGACTAATAATTTCAGAAGAATTAAATATAGACCAAAGAAATGGTTCAAAAAGAGCCGGTCTAGCTGCTTGTCTATTTGTTCCAGCATCAGCTATCCTATACTTTGCAAAATCAAATCCTAATGGATTTAATATTCTTTGGAGATACTTCGGATTTACTAACCAATTCGTAGCAATCTTTGCCCTAGCAGTTGCAACAATTTACCTAATGTATAATAACAAAAACTACTTTATTACACTTATACCAGGTATGTTCTACTGCTTCATTGTATTCTCATTTATAATCAATGCTGACCCAATAGGATTTAGACAACCTTACACAATTGCTTATCCAATAGCAGCTGTCATTACCGTTGCTTATGCATGGTTTGTAGTAAGATGTGGAAAGAAGAATAGATCTAGAATTGAATCAATAGTTTTAGACTAAGATAAATTTAAAGGTGGCTTAGGCCACCTTTTTTCTATTCAAGAAGGAGACTTATGAAAATAAAATTAGATAAAAAAGGAAGAGAATTCGCAGCTAAAAAAGACATTAAGGCTTTATTTATTAATCCTGACCTAGATAGCAAGGAATCCTGCTGCACAATTGGGACTGTAGATTTTGATGTAAGCACCAAAGCTATAGGCAAGCTTGAAAGCTACCACAAATATGAGGATGAAAATATTGAAATTTATGTCAATCCTAATATCTATGCCTTTATAAAAGACGATGAGGAAATTGAAATATCAGCCTTTGGCCTAGGATCTTTTAAAAAATTTTATATAAAAAATGAAATCAACACAATCGAGAGATAAAATGGATGAAATTTATAAAAAAATAGAAAACTTTAAAAACAAATACCCTCTTGCAGATGACCTTAAATCAAGGCTTCCTAGTCCTAAATTTAGGTATATGGGCAATAAGGTCTTAACCCAGGCAATTTCTGCCATACTTTCTGGTAAAAATATATTACTTGTTGGTGAAAAATCCACAGGCAAAAATGTCCTTGCAGAAAATTTAGCCTATCTTTTTAATAGACCTATGCGGAATGTTTCCTTCCACCTAAGCCTTGATGCCTCAAGCCTAATAGGAGATGACACCTTAAGATCAGGAAGTGTTATTTTTAGGGAAGGGCCTATAAGTCTTGCAAGTACTCATGGAGGCTTTGCAGTTCTTGATGAAATAAATATGGCAAAAAATGAAGCCATGGCAGTCCTCCACTCAGTCCTAGATTACAGGAGAATTATTGATGTACCTGGCTATAAATTAATAAAAGTCCATCCTGCTACTCGCTTTATAGCAACCATGAACTATGGTTATGAAGGAACCCGTGATTTAAATGAGGCTCTTTTATCAAGATTTATCATAATAAAGATGCCAAGAATTTCTGATGATGATCTAAAATACCTAATTAAAACCCATTATCCTTATTTGAAAGATTCCTACATTATAGACCTTACAAACTTTTTCAGGGACCTAAAAGATAAGGCAGAGGCACACGAAATTTCTGAAAGTGCTCCAGATTTAAGGGGAATGTTTGATGGCCTTGACCTAGTTAAAGAAGGCCTTGAATTAAAAGAAGCTATGAGACTAAGCCTCGTAAATAAGGTCTTTGATGACTATGAAGCAGGTCTAATAGAAGATTTGCTAAAGGCAAGATTTAAGGATGATATTTATCACAAAGATATGACCAATGAATAAATACAACGAAGAGATAAATGAAAACCGAATAAACAACCTCCAATGGGCAGGAGCAGAGTCTTATGACTTTGACAATTTTATAATAGGTGAAAATATAGATGGAAACCCCGACTTTTACCTAAATTTAATAATTGGCCTTGCAATTAAATTCCTTGGTTATAAGGAGATTAAAAAGCTCTTTGATTCCTGGGCCTATAATATTAAAAGGGATAAGTACGACCTTGCCCTGATTTATATTATAGAAGACTTCGCCTATAATAAAGAAATATCAAAAAGGCCTGTTTTAAAATCTCTTAGGAAGTCCTATGCAGAAAAATTTCTAGACGATAGGTATGACTTACAAAGGAGAAACCTTGCCCTAAGGCAAAATCAAATCTACCGCCTAGAAGAAATAAGAATGAGGGAAATTCTTAATCTTAATAATCCCAAAACTAGTAAGAAAGATAGAAATTTATACCAAGCACTAAGGCTAGAACCAGACACAAATAAAGATAATCTAGAAGCTAGAGTTAAAAATTTATTTCAAAAATATTTAGGATATAAGGAAAATAATATTCTTAAAAATCTTCCATCCTTAAATATATCACTTTTTGAAAATGCAGGAATGCTTAGCCTTGAAAGATCAAACATGCCAGCTGATTTTAAGGCCAAAGGAGAAAAATCTCAAGGCTTTGCTAGCCTAGTCCTTGCTTATGGAAATAAAAAACGTAAGGCAAGTCTAAAATTTATAGAAAAGACTTTTGGCAAGTCAATATTTGATGAAGAGATTAGACTTGGCATTGAAAGGGATTTGTGCACAGGTTGCCACAAGAGGTCAAAGTTATTCTTTTCTAAGGGAATCGACGAAAATGACAAGGACCTTGACCAGGACCTCAATAAAAAGACCATATCAAGACACCTTTTAAAATTTAAAGCTAATAAGACATCCTACAATAGGGCCATCTCTGTCCTATCTAAGGAAATCAAGCTAAAACTAAATCTAACCAGCTCACTTGACCAAGACCTAAGCCAAAGAGGTAGGCTTGTGCCAAGGCTTGCCTACAAGGCAGAAATTACAGACAGGGCCAAAATTTTTAAGAAAAATACCCTCAAGGCTAATCCATCTATGAAGGTAGATCTCCTAATAGATGGGTCTGCCTCCCTCCTCGATAAGGAATCAGAGGTTGCCATAGAAGCCTATATTTTAGCTAAATCTCTAGAAAATAATAATATCCTAAACAGGGTCATAGCCTTTCAGACAGTAAATGACTTTACAATCTTATCCATACTCAAAGATTATGATGATAAGGCAGAGATAAAAAAAATCTTTCGTTTTAAAGCCATGGGTTGGAATAGAGACGGCCTTATCTTTAGGGCCTACAGGGCAATTTTAGATAAGGATATCAAAAACACCCTAAGCCTAATACTCACAGATGCCAATCCCCAAGACCTAAAACCTTTAATTAGCGATGGCTTTAAATTAAATAAACCCTACCAGGAAGAGCCTGCCCTTGATGATACTAAAGAAAGTTTGGCCTATCTAAGAAAAAAGGGCCTTAGTATAGCAGCTATCATAAATGGCAATAAGCTCGACAATGCTAAAGTCCTTTATCGCAACAATTTTATAAAAATAGACGATCCAGCAGGAATATCATCTGCTGCCGGCAAATTTATCAAAAAACAAATATCAAAAGTAGAAAAATAAGCTATTAAATGCCTTATCATATAAACCTTTCCGGTTTATATATACATGGTAAAATTTAATAGCTTTTTTAGTCGAAAAATTCTTAATTAAAAAATATATATTTACATATTGTAGGGATATTTCAATAGTGATATAATTATGATAAAGATTATCATATTCAAAGGAGGTCTTATGATAAAAATTAAAAATTTGTGTAAAAGTTATGGGCAAGGCCAATCGAAAATAGACGTTTTAAAAAATATTGACCTTGAAATTGAAGATGGTAAAATAATTTGTATTTTAGGACCTTCAGGCTCAGGCAAGTCTACCCTACTTAATATTATAGGTGGTATTGAAACAATTGATTCAGGCCAAGTTAATATCTGTGGGGAAAACCTTTCTAAGATGACCAAAAAAGATTTGGAATCCTATAGAAGGGAAAAGTTAGGTTTTGTTTTTCAATTTTACAACCTAATCAGCGACTTAAATGTATTAGAAAATGTTGAACTAGGCAAGTATTTAGCAAAAAATCCCCTTGATATAGATAAGCTTGTTGAAGATTTGGGAATAAAGGATCAATTATACAAATATCCTAATGAAATATCAGGTGGGCAGGCCCAAAGAACCTCGATTGCTAGAGCCCTCATCAAAAGTCCACAGATTCTAATCTGTGATGAGCCTACAGGCGCCCTTGATTATGAAAGTGCAAAAGACGTTTTGAATTTGATTGAAAAAATGAACAAGGAATATAAAGCAACAATTCTTATAGCTAGCCACAATGTTCAGATAAGCAAAATGTGCGATTATATTCTAAAAATCCACGATGGCAAGGTTAAATCTTACCTTAAAAATGATGAAAAAATTCTAGCAAAGGATGTGACATGGTAATGAAAAATCCAATTTATAAAAGAGCCTACAGGCAAATTTACTTTCACCCATCAAGAGTCTTGCCGATTTTCCTTGCCCTTTGCTTTATAATAATTTTTTCTTCTTCATTTTTTATAGCACAAGATTCAACAAAAAAACTCTATTACGAACTTATAGAAAATGGAAAGGTCGAGGATGGTAACTTTACATGCCTTGAAAAATTAGATGAAGATACAAAAATAGAAATAGAAACTAAAAATATCAGTCTTTATGAAAATTTTTATGTTAACGCCAAATCTACAGATAATAAAAAAATAAGAGTTTTCGAAAATAGAGATAGGATAAATATTCCATCTATACTTGATGGAAGGCTGGCTAAGGATAAAAATGAATTAGCTATTTCTGCAAACTATGCCAGGGCAAATAAAATACAAGTAGGAGATACGGTTAAACTTGAAGGAAAAAGTTTTAAGATAGTTGGTCTTATAGCACTTCCTGATTATTCAACCCTTCTTAAAAATAACTCCGACCTAGTAATGGATACAGGCTATTTTGGTGTAGGTCTTGTTTGCAAAGATGGACTAAAAGATTTATCTGAGCAAATTTCTTACCAATATGCCTACAAAGACCAAGAAAATTTACCAAAGTCTAAGGCTAGAGATAAGCAGAAAGATATCATTAAAATTGTTAATCAAAAAAATATGGTTATAGATGCTCTATTAAACTATGATAATCACTGCATTAGATATTTCATAGAAGATATGGGTGGCGATGTGCCTATGATGACTGCAATTATGGTAGTTTTGGTTTTAGCCATCGCCTTTATAAGTGCAATCCAGGTTAAAAGTATGATTGAAGAAGAAGCTCCAATAATTGGTACCCTACTTGCTTCAGGCTATAAAAAAAGAGAGCTAGAAAAAAACTATATGCTAATGCCAATCTTCATTAGCTTAATCTCATCCCTTATCGGTAATTTAATCGCCTATAGCCATACATACAAGACCTATACAGATCTTTATTACAAGTCCTATGACCTGCCAAAATTTGTAGTTTCTTTTAACTTAAGGTCGTTTTTCCTTACAAGTCTTATCCCACTTTTGATATATTTAATAATCAATCACCTTGTAATTGGAAGGGCACTTAAAGGCAAGGTTATTGACTTTCTTAGAAATACAATAAAATCACCTAAAGCAAAAACGAGGATAAAACTTGATAAGTTCTCCTTCATTAACAAGTTTAGAATTAGAGTTTTACTTGCAAATAAGGCAAATATTATTAGTCTAATCTTTGGAATAGGTCTTGCAAATATACTTTTAATTTATTCTCTAGGAGTTAAACCTGTCTTTACAGATTATGCAGAAAAAGTGAAGGATTCGATGAAATACGAACATACTTACCTCATAAAAGCTCCTGATCCAAACATCAAAGCTGATAAAATCTCTTTAATGAGTTTTGAGTTAGCAGATTTTAATATGAAAAAAATCCAATGTCTGGGAGTAGATCCTGATTCTAAATATAAGGACTTAAATATAAAAGACCTTAGTCCTAATGATATAATAATTTCAAATGGTCTTGCTAAGGTATATAAACTAAAAATAGATGATGAAATCAAGGCTATAGAAAACTTCAATAATAAAAAAGTAAAATTAAAGGTAAAAGCTATAGAAAAAAACAATACCAAATTCCAAATCATAGGTAAAAGAGAGGACTTAAATAAAATAATAGGGCAAGAAAAGGAATATTTTAATGCCTATGGGTCTGATAAGATCCTAAATATCGACAAAAATCTCTTGGTTAACGAAATTGATAAAAAAGAAATGAATAAATTTATGACTCATTTCCTAGATTCCTTTGGCGGAGTCTTTGATAGTCTGCTATTTATTTCCCTAGCTTTTTACCTAATAATTTCTTATCTTGTAACAAGCCTAATAATAGATAAGTCTAAGACAAATATATCCTATCTTAAAATTTTTGGAATAAGAGATAAAGAAAATGCGGCTATTTATACCAGCCCTATTTTTCTAATCCTTATATTATTTGAAATCTTAATGATACCTGTCATGGACTTTTTAATTAGACTTATGACAAGCTATGCCCTTACTAAACTAGATGCCTATGTAGAAGTAAATATTCCCCTATCTAACTTTATAAAAGCAATCGCCCTAAGCCTACTTATATTTATAATAGTTCAACTGCTGGAAAAGATTAAGATTTCAAAAATTGATATGGTTAAGGAATTAAAAGTTATTAATGGATAAAGATTTGTGAAAAATATGAAACTGCCCCCTAAATTAGCTTAAAGAGGGCAGTTTTATTTTGAAATTATTTATTTTCAAATTTTAAAAATTTCTTAGATAGGTATAGGGAAATAATTAACTCCCCAAGGCCAAAAAGAGCTAATAAGACCAAATCATTGATTCCTATATATCTTAAATTATTGGCTTCAATTGCCAAAAAGCTTAGACCTACTATTTTTAAAGACTTAAAGGCTGTGGCAAAGCCAAAGATTGTAAAGATAGTTGATAAGAGGACTATTATCCCAAAGGACTTAATCCTTATAGCAAGGGCTCCAAATATCCCAATTATAGGAAGGGATAAAAGTATGGACAGGATCATATAGTAAAGATATATGCTAAAGTCAATACTTGCAAAACCTGCTATAAATTTACCAGAAAGGTAAAATAGGCCTAGGAAATATATTTGACAAAGGCTTACTAGGATAAAGGCTAGACCTAACTTAGCTATTACAAAGTCTATATTTTTCTTTGGGCTTAGCCTAATAAATTTAAGGCCTGCCTTGTGTTCTGTTGCCCATAGGCTTGCAATTATTATTGCAATTAAGGGGATATAGAAAAAGGAAAAGTAAAACAAACTTACTTGTGTCCACAAAGATTGCCACTGATTAGTTAAGCTACCTTTATTTCCCAAATAATTTATTAGGCCAAAGGCGTTGGCTAGTAAGGGAATTATTAAGCTTACTAGCAAGATATTTACGAATTTTATTTTCTTAATCTCTAATTTTAACATTTTTCCTCCTAGTCCTTGTATAATCTATAAGATTTCATGGATTTTAAATAATAAAGACTTCCTATTAGAAATATTAGGGAGATGATTAGCGTATAGAAATTTATCGGATTTAATACCTGGATAAATTTACCTCCCTCATTTACATAAGAAATATTAAGTAGACTTGCCATCCATGCAAAAGGATTTACAAAAGATAAAGTTTCTGAACTAAGCATTGTTATTATGCCGGTAAGGCCTCCTATTATTGATAAAAATGATAGGGTGTAGACTTTTTTACTCTTCATTTCTATAATCATAAATATACTTACGAAAAATAAATTTATTATAAGGGCTGTTAGGTTTACGAGTCCAAATCTTAAGACCATGTCACCACTAAAATTAAAATTAGCTGATCTTTTTGCTAGGCTTAAAAATACTAGTCCTTCTATTATTTGTAAGAAAACTAGCCTTAAAGCTAAAATCTTAAATTTATCAAAAAGTATGGAATTAACTTTTTCTCCAAGGATTATCTGCATTTGCCACATCTTGTTTTTTTCTTCAATCTCTATTACTTTTTTTACTAATGATGATATTAGTATTGGGTTTATCAGCAAGGAAATAAATAAATAGGTGTCTAAAATATAAGCCAGTGGATAAGAGCTTTGAGGAAAAGACTTATTAAAACTTGCCCCTAGAACTATTAACATCTGACCTAAAAATACTATTAGCATCAAGAAATTTATTCCAAGCCTTTTATATTTTTTTCTTTCTAAGTTTGCCATCTTATGACCTACTTTCTTCTATAAATAGCTTTTCAAGACTTTCTTTTTCTTCCTCTATCCTGTAAATATCAACCTTGCCATGGAGGAAATTTACAATATCTCCTATGTCTTGGTTTGAAATCTTACCTAAAATGATCTTTTTATCCATCATCCTGTCTTGGCCAAGACCCAAAAGCTCTAGGGCCTTCTTATTATCTGAAGTTAGTAAGGATATAAATGGTGGATGAAGCTTTCTATAATCTTCTAGGCTTCCATTGTAGGTCAAATTTCCATCTATCAGGATTCCTATATGGGTAGCTATTCTTTCCATTTCATCAAGGATGTGTGAAGATATCAATATGCTTGTTGAATTGTTTTTGACAATATTTTTAAATAAGTTCCTCATTTCCTCTATTCCTTGAGGATCAAGGCCATTTATTGGCTCATCAAGGATTAAAAGCTTAGGGCTTCCGATTAGGGCCATAGCAATGCCTAGTCTTTGCTTCATACCAAGTGAATATTCCCTGGCCTTCTTTTTGCCTACATTATTAAGGCCAACCATAGCTAAGGTTTTTGGGATTTCCTCTATTTTTATCCCCTTAAGCTTACATATTATTTCAAGATTTTCATAGCCTGTTAGGTGGTCATAAAAGGATGGATTTTCGATTAAAGCACCTAGATTTTTGTTTAAATCTTTCTGGTTCTTAGGGTTTACTTCCTGACCAAAAACCTTAACAAGGCCTCCATCTTTTTTAACAAGACCCAAGATACTCTTCATTAAAGTAGATTTTCCTGCTCCATTTTTTCCTATTAGGCCATAAATTGCACCCTCTTCAATTTCTAAAGAGTCTATATCTAAGACCTTTTTATTGTTATATGATTTTTGTAAATTTTTAACTTCAAGTATTTTTTTCATAATCATTCCTCCTAAAACCATAATACCAAGACCTGATAAAGATAAAGTTTTAGTTAGGTCACTTTTACATCACAAAAGCAAATAAAGCACGAGTCTGGTGTATAATAAGGATAACAAGGAGGCTTAGATGGATATAAGGAGTAATTTTTCAATATTAGTGGTTGATGATGAAAAGACCTTACTAGAAAATTTATATAATTTTTTGAAGGATAAGGGATTTAAAAAAGTTTATACTGCCAAAAACTTAAAGGAAGCAAGATTTAAAATTTCAAATTTAAAAATTGACCTGGTTGTTTTAGACTTGATGCTTCCAGATGGGAGTGGTTTTGATTTGTTAAGGGAAATTAGAAAGACTTCAGACATGGCTGTTATAATTTTATCTGCCCTAGATGGCCTTGATGACAGAAAAGAAGGCTTTGTAAATAAGGCAGATGACTATCTAGTCAAGCCCTTCTTCCCTGAAGAGCTCCTTTGGAGAATCGACGCTATCTTAAGAAGAAGTAAAAAAGTTAAATCTCTTGATAAAATAAATTTAGGCAAGGTAATTTTTGATATGTCCAAGGGTGTCCTCATCAAAAATGGCGAAGAAATAGCCCTTACAGCCACCCAATACAAAATCCTAGCCTATTTATCTGAAAATATAAATATGATTGTCTCTATAGATAGGATTTTAGATCATATTTGGGAAGATCCCTATGGTTATGAAAACACTCTGATAACCCACATCTATAGGCTAAGGGAAAAACTTGAAGATAATCCTAGAGAGCCAAAGATTTTGATAACCATAAAGGGCCTTGGTTATAAGCTTGTTAAAGAGGAATAGATGTTTGACTATATTTTAAAAAGATTTAAGAAAATTGTAATCAGAATATTGTTCTTGCTATTTTTCCTAATATTTTTATTTATGACCTTCCTTTACCTAAACTACAGGCTTAACAATAAATACCCAAATCCTAACGATGTTTTTTCTTATGTAGAAACTAATAAAACTAGGACCTACCTTAATGATACAAATAAGGAATTCCTAAAAGATCATGATATTTGGGCTATAAGAATTAATAAGGATGGGAAGGTCATAGAATCTTTTGCTAAGCCAAAGGAAGTTAAGGATAAATTTGAAATCACAGATGTGGCAGGCTTTACAAGGTATTATCTAGCTGACTATCCTGTATTTACCTACATCCTAAACGATGGGCTAATCCTTTTTGCTTATCCTAAAAATTCCTTAGACAAGCTTCCCTTTAATTATTACAATTATAAGGACCTGATTTTTAATGTAAAACTCTTTATAGGTTTCGTTATTTTATTTTTAGCCCTTGTCTATATTTTTTATAGGATTGATATCAAAAATATCTTAAAAAACACCCTCCCCTTTCAAAAGGCTCTTGATAGGCTCTACGAAGATGATTTTGCAAGGCTAGATGAATATGGAGAATTGAAAGATCTTGCTGTTTCTATAAACAAGGCTAATGAAAAGTTCAACAATCTTAAAATTGCCCAAGTTAAGTGGATTAGGGGCCTTAGCCACGATGTAAGAACTCCTCTTGCTAAGATTTCCTGGGAAGTAAGCAAGGAGAACAAGAATGACATCGATATCCAAAATATCCAAGACCAAGTCCTAAAAATTTCAAATATCCTAGAAGGCCTAAATCTTACCATGTCCCTTTCTAATATTGATAAGAAAGACTTTAAGTCTCAAAATCCTGTCAAAATTATTAGAAAAGTAATTGTCGATAAGCTAAATGAGAATCCTGATAGGGAAATTATTTTTGAAAATAAGCTAGAAAAAAATGATTTAAAGATTAGGATGGATGCTAATTTATTTTATAGGATGCTTGAAAATATCCTAAAAAATTCACTATCTTATACCGAAGGGAAAATTCTTGTCAGGCTCACAAATCCTGATGGTAAGCTGATTATTACAATAAGTGATGAGGGAAGTGGGATTTCATATGACCTCATAAGAAGGATTAATGAGGAAGATTTGACCAATATAACCAAACACGGTTTGGGAATTTTTATTTCAAAGCAAATCGCCGAATTGCATGACGGAGCTTTTCTTATTGAAAATAAAAAACCTGGCCTTGAGATATCTTTTATCTTTGACCATATAGAATGAATCGAAAAAGCTGACCCTAGATTAATTTTGGGTCAGCTTTATTTTTTTAAAACAAGCCATCAAATAGGCTCATTTGATTTTCTTCTTGGATACCATCTATGATTCCCAAATCTTTTAGGCTTTTGATGGCGTTTTTATTTAGGCAAGTTCTAGACCTTAGATCTTCTATAGATATAAAATTGCCTTTTTGGCGCTCTTCTACTATGTCCTTTGCCATAGCTTCACTTACATCATCCACAGCCGCAAGTGGTGGGAGAATTGCCCCATCTTCTATCAAGAACTTCCTAGAATCTGACTTGTAGATGTCAGCCTTTCTGATTTTTATCTCTCTAGCATGCATCTCTTCAGCTACTTCTAAGACTGTCTTTAGGGCATTGTCCCTTTGAGTAAGGTCAAACCTATCCTTGTAGGAATCAAGAGCTAGCCTTACAGCATCAAAGCCAGATAGGATTGTCGAATAGGAGAAGTCATTTAGCTTGGAATTAAAATATGAAGCATAAAAGGCTTCTGGGTAATAAACCTTGTAGTAGGCTATCCTATAAGACATCAGACAATAGGCAACGGCGTGGGCCTTTGGAAAAAGATATTTTATCTTTAGGCAAGATTCCACATACCAATCCTTGACCCCATTTTCCTTCATGTATTCAATAGTTTCATCATCAAGGCCCTTGCCCTTACGGACCCTTTCCATGATTTGGAAGGATTTTTTCTTATCAAGGCCTTCAGTGATTAAGGCATTCATGATATCATCCCTGGTTGAAATTATTTCGTCAAAGGATGCGGTATTTGATTTTACAAGGTCTTGGGCATTGTTAAGCCACACATCTGTTCCGTGGGAAAGACCAGAAATCCTAGCCATCTCTGAAAATTTCTTAGGATAGGTATCCTTTAACATGCCCCTTACAAAGTTTGTACCAAACTCAGGTATGCCAAGGGTTCCTATGTCATTATTTGAAAAATTGTGCTTAATCTTAAGGGGTTCTGTAGATGAAAATATCTTCATGACATTGGCATCATCCATCTTTATATTTAGTGGATCTGTATCTGTCAAATCCTGGAGAGCCCTTATAATTGAAGGCACATCGTGGCCTAGAAGGTCAAGCTTAAGGAGGGTTTCTTCCATTACTGAATATGGGAAGTGGGTCGTCCTTATATCTCCCCTCGGATCATCTGCTGGATACTGGATTGGGGTTATGTCAAAAACATCAATATCATTTGGCACAACTATAAGGCCGCCCGGATGCTGGCCAGTTGATCTTTTGACATCCTTTAGCCCCCTCTGAAAGCTTCTAATCTGAGCATTAGTTAGGTTTAGATTATTTTCTTCCATATACTTTTTGATATAGCCAAAAGCTGTATTGTCCTGGATTTTCCCAATTGTTCCTGCCCTAAATACATGGCCCCTACCAAAGAGCTCTTCGGTATATTTGTGGATTGTAGGTTGGTATTCACCAGCGAAGTTTAAGTCTATATCTGGTTCCTTATCCCCTTCAAAGCCCAAAAATACCTCAAAAGGTATGTTGTGGCCATCTTTTTTCATCTCTGTCCCGCATTCTGGACAAGCTTTATCTGGATAATCTATACCAGAACCCAAGAGATCTTCTGGGAAAAATTCTGAATGCTTGCAGTTTGGGCACACATAGTGAGGGCAAAGTGGATTTACCTCTGTAATATCAGCCATGGTTGCCGCAAAAGATGAACCAACAGATCCCCTAGAACCTACAAGATAGCCATCATCATTAGATTTTTTAACTAGCTTTTGGGCTATGATATAAAGAACAGCGTATCCATTTGAAATAATGGAATTAAGCTCTTTTTCAAGCCTTGCCTCGACAATTTCTGGTAGCGTATCTCCATAAATTGAGTGGGCCTTTCTAAAACAAGTTTCCCTAAGCATCTCTTCAGATCCCTCGATTTTCGGAGGGAAGGTGCCAGGTGGAATTGGCCTTAAATCTTCAATCTGATCTGCAATTTTTTTAGGATTTGCTATGACAAGGTCATAAGAAATTTTATCTCCAAAATAAGCAAATTCCTTAAGCATTTCATCTGTAGTTCTTAGATAATAAAGAGGACTATTTTCCTTATAAAAGAAGAAGGACCCCTTCTTTAGGATATTTCTAAGCTTATAGTCCCTAGGATTTAGATATCTTACCCCACCGGTTGCTGCTACAAGCTTTTTATCGCGATTTCCATAGGCAATTATCTTTTCATTTATGGCCCTTACCTGGTCTTTGGAATCAATTTTTCCACTTTCTATCATATCTTCATAGATAGATAAAGGCTCAACCTGGTAAAAATCAAAGAGACTTAGATATTTTTCTATATCCCTGTCAGACCTTTGATTTATTAGATAATCGACAAGAATTCCTTCAGAACCACCAGAGCCTAAAATTAGGCCCTCCCTATATTTTAGAATCGTAGATAAAGGAGTCCTCGCTTCGCCATTTGCTATATGGTTCATCCTTGATTCTGAAATTAGTTGGTAGAGATTTTTAAGACCTATCTTATCCTTGGCATAGGCTAAAACTGAATAGGTTTTGTGCTTGGCCTTTGGATAATTAGTCGTTAGAGAATTGATATTTAGAAGGCTTATGCCTTCTTCTTTAGTAATCATCTCAAACATCTTAATGAAAATCTGGGCTGTAGCCCTAGCATCATCGCTTGCCCTGTGGTGGTTAAAGGCAGGAATTTCAAGTTTTCTAGCGATTTTATCTAGGGAGAACTTGCCCATATCATCAAAAAGTGCCCTAGCCATTGGCAAGGTGTCTAGGTAGACCGGGTCAAATTTAAGGCCGAGCCTTTGGGCATTGACCCTTATAAAGCCAACGTCAAAGTCTGTATTTTGACCAACTATAATTGCATCTCCACAAAATTCTAAAAATCCTGGCAAGACCTCATCTATCTTTGGCTTATCGGCAAGCATGGCATCTGTTATGCCTGTTATCTCTATAATTTTTTCAGGCAGCATTCTTTCAGGGTTTATTAGCTGGTTGTAAGTCTCAGTTATTTCTCCATTTTCAACCCTAACTGCACCAATTTCTGTAATGGCATCCCTATATCTTAAAAGGCCTGTTGTCTCGATATCAAAGACTACGAAAGAGCCTTCTTCAAGCTTTTTAAAATCTGCTGGATCCTTTTCTGATAAATTTGTAAGAATCCTAAGGTCATCTTCTACCATCAAAAGCTCTGCACCTGGCAAAACCTTGATACCCTTTGACTTGTACTTGTCATAGATATTTGGTAGGACTTGGAGGTTTTCTGTATCTGTTATACCAATCGTATCCCAGCCCCAGTCTGTAAGTGTGCCTAAAAGGTCGGAATCATCCACAAAACCATCGAGGTTGGTATATTTAGTGTGAATCTGGAGCTCAAAACGCTTGTCAGCCGCTAGGTCGACTTTCTTACCAATTAGAGCCTCCCTTACAGAATTAATGGTAAAGACATCTTCCTTGGCAAAGTCATCAAAGTTAAGAGTTCCTTCAACCTGGACTGCCATCCCATCTTTTAGGCCTTCTAGCTTATAATTGTTATTTTTATTGGCAAAAATTTTACAAGATATGGCATCGGTCTTATCTTCAAGGTCAAAGGTATAGATAAAATATCCATTTTTAGTCTCAAAGCAAGATAGGCCAAAAATCCTTCCTATTAGGCCATTTGCCATGCCCTTCTTATCATAGAGATCTTCTATATTTATTGGATCTAACCTTTGCTTTCTACCAAAATTTAAACCATCCTCTGCTGGCTTTTGCTTTTGGATTTTTTCCTTGGCTGAGTTTTGAATAGAAATTGCATTGGCAATTTGCCTTTGGAGCTTGGCCTCCTTGGCCTTTTTTAAGTCTTCTGCCGAGTCTTGTTCATTAGGATTTTCTTCCTTTTGAGGAATTTCTCCCGCTGCTAGTTTTTCTTCTTGAGAAGAAGTTTCTTCCTTATTTGAATTTAAAGGCTCATCTTCTACTTTTTCAGGTCCTTGGTCAATATCTTGAAGATTATCACTTGGCACATCATCCTTACTAGGCTTTAAATCTTCATCATGAGGTATATCCATATACTCAATTTCTTCTTCAAAATCATCCGCAAACGAATCGTAATTATCCCCTAAATTTTCAGGAAGATCTTCATTTATATTTTCTAATTCATGGGTCTCTTCTATCTCTATTTTTTTATAGCTTATAGAAAGGTCCATGTCAGAAAAATATTCTCTTAGGTCTTCCTCCTTGTTGCTTAAAAGTGGGTCTTCGCTTTCTATCAAAAGGTGGAGCCTATTTTCTTTTTTGTAATAGGTCGCTTCAATTATATAAAAAATTTCTTTTTCAATTTTTATTAAAGAGCCCAGGTCAATTCTCATCTTGCTTTTCTTTCAAAACTTCTATTAGGGTATCGACTATTTCTTCTTCCTTTACTTTCTTGATGGTCTTTCCATCTTTAAACAAGAAGCCCATGCCATTTGCTGCAGAAATTCCATAGTCAGCTTCCTTTGATTCTCCAGGTCCATTTACAGGACAACCCATGATTGCAACCTTGGCATTTACCTTAAGGCCCTTCGATTTTTCTTCAACTTCTGCAACAATATTTGGAAGGTCTACGGTAGTTCTTGAGCAAGTTGGACAAGATACTATATCAAGCCCATCTCGTCTTAGGCCAAGGGCCTTTAGAATTGCCTTACCAGCCTTAACTTCTTCTACGATATCACCTGTGATTGAAACCCTAAGCGTATCACCAATCCCATCCTTCAATAAAGAACCTATACCAATTGATGATTTGACAAGGGCTTGATAGAGAGGTCCTGCCTCTGTTACTCCTAGGTGAAGTGGGTAGTCAACCTTTGAAGATAAGAGCCTATAGGCATCTATCATGGTATTTACATCTGATGATTTTACAGATATTTTTATATCATGGAAATCCATGTCTTCAAGTATTTTAACCTCTTCAAGGACACTTGCCACAAGGCAATCCTTATTAACTCCCCCAAAGCGATCGACAATTTCTCTTGAAACAGAACCTGAGTTTACCCCAATCCTTATTGGAATTGAGCGTTTCTTACATTCTTCAACTAAAAGAGCGACCTTATCCTTACCTCCAATATTGCCTGGATTATATCTTAGGCAATCACAGCCATTTTCTACAGCTGCAAGGGCAAGCTTATAATCAAATTGTATATCTGCCACAAAAGGAATATTTGTAGCTTCCTTAATTTTTCTAATGGCCAAGGCATCTTCTATGGTATTGATGGCTGAGCGAGATATATCGCAACCTTCAGCCTCAAGGGCCCTTATTTGCTTTACTACCGCATCTACATCGGATGTTTTTGCTGTTGTCATTGATTGGATAGAAATAGGAGAGTCGCCACCAATAGCAACATCTCCTACAAAAATTTTCCTAGTTTGTCTTCTCATTTTGCCTTCCTTTTAAAATAAATTAATTATATCCTTTATACTTACCAAAATTATAAGTCCCATTAGAAGGATAAATCCAACTATGGTGATTCTTTCTTCGATTTTTTTGTTTATTTTCTTGCCTGTTAATATCTCTATCCCACTTGTCAAAAGCTTTGAACCATCAAGGGCTGGTATTGGAAGTAGGTTAAAAACTGCTAGGTTTACAGAAATATAACCTAAAAAGTATAAGAGATTGGCAAGGCCGTTATTGGCTTGGTTGCCCATTTCCTTTAAGACTCCAATTGGGCCTGATAGGGCACCCAGGGCTATTTTTCCTGTAAATAGTCTGCCAAGAACTGTGAAAATCATCTTGATATTTTTCCAAGTTTCACTAAAACCAAGGCCTATCGCTTCAAAAAATCCTGGCCTCTTTCTTGCTGGCATTATACCAATATAGGCAGAATCATCTTTGACTTCTACTTTCAAATCTACAGCTGTGATGGTATCTGAACTTTCCCTATAATACTGAACTGTGATAGGCTTATCATAATCCTTATCCTTATAAAAATCAGCAATTCCTGCGGAAATATCAGTAAAATCTTTGATATCCTTATCTCCAACTTTTCTTATCTCATCGCCTACTTCCATGCCAGCTTCTTTAGCTGGTGAATTTTCTGTAAAATCCCCTATTGAAGTAGTAATAATACCTGCCATAAGGCCCACAGTCATAAAGACTAGGACAGCTATAATAAGGTTAGCCACAGGGCCAGCTAAGATTGTAAGAAATCTCTTAGAGGCTGGTGCCCTATCAAAAGATCTAGGGTCTGGCGATTCTTCATCCTCACCTTCCATGGCACAGTAGCCGCCAATTGGGATTAGCCTTAAAGAATAAAGGGTCTCTCCCTTTTCTTTAGAAAAAATAAGGGGCCCCATGCCCACTGCAAACTCATTTACCTTGATTCCAGAAAGCTTGGCCACAAGGAAGTGACCAAACTCGTGAAATACAATTAGTAGCAAAAATAGTACTACCGCTATTAATATTCTCATCAATTCTCCTTAAATCCTAGAAAAAAGATAAAGGACAGGGGCAATAAACATGATAGAATCAAACCTATCAAGGATGCCGCCATGGCCTGGTATTAGGTTACCAAAATCTTTAATTCCAGTTTGTCTTTTAATATAAGATGCAATCAAGTCACCAATTTGTGACATAATCGCAGCAATAATTGTAAAAATAACTATCTCTCTAACATAAGTGTCAAGGCCAAATTCATGGCAATAGACAATATTTAAAATCGTAGCTCCAACAATTCCACCGATTGACCCTTCGATAGTCTTATTTGGGCTAATGTGAGCCATCCATTCCATCTTGTGTTTTCCAAAAAGGCTGCCAACAAGATAGGCAAATGTATCAGATCCCCAAGCTGTAATATATAGCATCCACACATAGGACACATTCTTTATCCTTAGGATATGAGAGATCAAAAATGATACATAAAGCATGACAAAGGCTGCAGCAAAGCCATCATAAAGACTGTAATGGCCAGTTAGGATGATGTACATAAATAGATACAAAACCGAAACCACAATCGAAGCTATATAAATATCAGAATTATTTATAAAGGCAGCAAGCATGATTATTCCATTTGTAAAATAAAGGCACTTCATAGGTAGGTGAAGTTTAATTTTACTAAGGGCCTTATCCATCTCATGAAGGGCAATATAAGAAAAAGCTGCCACCCCAAGAGCAAGAGGAATCCTGCCCAAGTAAGTTATTAAAATCAAAAGTGTTAATATTACAGCACCACCAAAGGCCCTGTTTAAAAACTTAATCATAAGCCACCATATCTTCTATCTCTTCTAGTAAATTCAAGGATTGCATCCCTTAAATCATCCTCAGTAAAATCTGGCCACAAAACATCTGTAAAATAAAGCTCTGTGTAAGCCATCTGATAGATTAGAAAATTAGACAACCTAAGCTCACCGCCAGGTCTAATCAAAAGGTCTGGGTCAGATTGACCTGATGTATATAAATTATCAGAAATCATCTCTTCTGTAATATCATCAGGACCGTATCCCTTGGCCATAATTTCTCTAAAGGCATGGACAAGCTCGTCCCTGCCCCCATAATTTAGGGCAATATTTATGACAAGAGACTTGTTATCCTTAGTTTTATCCAAGGCATAAAGGCAAGCCTCTCTAGTCTTTTCTGGAAGTTTTGAAATATCTCCCAAGAAATTAAGCTTACAATCTTCTGCTATAAGTTCATCAAGCTTGGATTTTACAAACTTAATAAGCAAATCCATCAAAAATCCGACCTCACTAGCGGGTCTTTTCCAATTTTCTGTAGAAAAGGCATAAAGAGTCAAAGTCTTAATGCCAAATTTCTTGGCAGACCTTGCAATCCTAATCACATTTTCCGCACCTTCCTTATGGCCGAAGGTCCTAGGCCTATTTTGTTTCTTAGCCCATCTTCCATTGCCATCAAGAATGATAGCAAGATGGGATGGTATTTTTAATTCAGTCATAAGTCCTCTCTTAAATTTCTTAAGTCATTATACTCAAAGACTGGCTAATTTTCTATAAAAAATAAGGGCAGCCTTATATAAAAGCTGCCAACTTATTATCAAATTATCCTTGCTAGTTTCCTTCCTATTAGATAGATTAAAACTCCCAACAAAATAAGGTAAATCGATCCTATATAGCTATCAAAATGATTTATACCATATTTTATGCTTAGGCTGCCATCAACAATTTCTTCAGCTAAGAAATAAGTGAGAGGATTTAAATATGAATAGGACCTAAACAAGTATAAGATTAAAAACATCACAAAAATTATAAAAGCTAGGGCTATATAAGTTTTAAACATATCTTTAGCTATTAAGCTTAGAAATTGAACAAGGCTTAGCAAAAACATTAGCAAAGATAGGCTTAATATTATCGTATCTAATAGATATCTACCAAGAGAAATATAGGTAAAATCCTTTGAATAGTCTATGGCAAGATTTGGATCAGCTACCCTTCCTAAATATTTTAAAATAGGAAAATTTAAAGTATGCCTAGGGTCATTGAAAATTCCCAAAATTACAATCGCAAGGCTTGTTACTAGTAAAAATTTAAAGCAAAAAGAAAGGCTTGCTAGAAACTTTTTATCATAGACTTTTCTTAAATCAAGAGGCTGGGTTCTTAATAAATCATAGGAATTTTCATTTATAAATTCATACTTATAAGCCCCTCCATAGATAAATAGGCTTATCATTATAAGAAGGATAGGAAGTTTATATTCATTTATAAGCTTTAAAAATAAGATAAAGGAAGAAGTATCCTTAGGTATCTGTGCCTTTATAGCAGCATCCAAAATCCTTTCATCTTTTAACTTATCATAATAAGTAAGGCTCCTATCATAAATTAAATTCATAGGCTTGATATCTCTACTTATTAGCTCTTTTCTGAAACTATGGCTGGCTTGTTTTGAAAACTCAGATATCTTTCCATTTATCAAATTTCCCTCAGAAACCTTAAAGTGCTCATCAGCCAGGTTTGGATTTAGTTCATCACCAAGACTTTCGGCAAATAAACTAGCTTTTGACAAAATTTTATAAAAATTTTCCGAATCAGAAGCTTTCCTTAACCTATCCAAATCATTAAGCTTATCCATATAGGCCTGAGCCTTAGAAGCTAGGTTAGGATCCTGAGCTTTATCCTTTGTATTTGAATTTTCAATAAAATTTGCCCCATCTCTTATCATGGCAATCTTCATAAAGGTATTTTTATAAGCATAAAAATCTTTGCTTGTCATTTTTGATCTTAGATTTATAGAGAAAATTAGTAATACAAGTGCGATAAGAGTGAAACTTAGGCCTGTATTTTTGCTAAATGATTTTATTTTAAGCCTTTCAAAAGATAATAAATTTTTGACATTTATTCTTTCTTTTTTAATTTTGTTTCTACCAATTTTTCCCTTAGTAAATTTAATAAAGCCATAAGCAATTATCAAAAATAATATCCCAAAAAGTAGATAAATACCTATAAGGCTTAATTTAAAGCTTGGGCTTTGATAAGAAAAATCGACCCTTCCTTTTATATTCCCCATTAATTTTTTATTGCCGAGAATAAAATCATAATAGGAAAAATAAAATGGATTGTAAATCGTTTGTGATTTTTCAGCAAATTCAGTCAAAGCACCTAAAACTCCACTTATAAATACCACTGTTTCTAGAAAAATATTTGTATTTTTAAAAATTAGTCCCAGGCTTATAAAGGCACTGCTAAAGAAAAACACTCTTGCCATAAAGATAATAAAAGTTTTCCATAAAAATCCAGCAAAAACAACCTGGTTTTGATTTTCTCCAAAACTTCCTATTGGTAAAGTAAAAATCCAATCATAATCCCCATTGATTTTACCTATTAAAAGTGATGTTAGTACAATTGTAAGAAAATATATAAAAGCTAGAAAAAGTCCTAGGCTAAGCTTATCAAGCAAAATCCAAATCCTTTTCTTGATAGAAGTTAATTTTAAAAAGGCCTGACCATTTTCATAATCCCTACTAAGGCTTGCACCTACAAATAGGCTTATTAATAGGACAGGAACTAAGCCAAAATATATTTTGATATTAGAATAAAAAATATTTTGACTTGACTTTCTTATATTTTTTACAAAATAATCTGGACTTAAGTCTCTACTTTCAATATTTTTATAAAAATCCCTTAAGAATATTAATTTTTGCTTATTTAGAGGGCTTGTCTTAAGCTTATACTTATCAATAAAATTTAAGATATCCTCGAAAAAAGATGCTCTCATAATAGGAGAATTTTCTCCTAGGTATTCATCACTTGAAAGAACCATTTCATCATAATCAATTTGTCCAACAATCTCTTGATAATCTTTATTAAATTCATCTGTCACTTTTTCCCAAATCATAGTGGGTGGGTAGGTATCAGAAAGTTTAAAGCTAAGATTATTATCCTTTTCTAAAACCCTATCAAGAATATTAACATCTTCCAAACCATCAATTAAAGAAAAATCGATATCTGCTTTTTTGATAAAAGAGATAAAAAGGACAAAGATAAGACTAGCGAGGATAAAAATAAGGAAAATTTTATTTTTAATAATCTTTTTTAATTCAAATTTCATAATTTTTCCTTCCTATATTAGAAAAGTCTATGCCCTTAATCTAACTATCTATCAACGGTCAAATTCATTACATCATTCTTTGGGTAAGCATTTACATAGCCGCCATATACAAATAAACCTAATCCACTGCTCTCCTCTATACCAATAAAGCTTTCATAGTAAAGCCAGCCTTCATAAAGATAGTTTCCTTCAAGTTTTTTATAATAGACTTTATCAGGAGCCATACGTGTCATTGCTCTAACTATTTTTGACCTATAAGCTTTTTCAGCTTTATAACCTGTTGTAAATTCTGTATCTTTTTTAACTTCAGTTTCAGCATTAACATTTACTAAAGGTAATAATGCAAACATTAGTACAATCATTATTATTTTTCTTATTTTATTCATAATCTCTCCTAATTATGTAGGGCATAGACCTATCTACGAGATAAATATTGACAAAAGATAATAATACGATATATTATTACTATACTAACGTATTAGGATTTGTAAAGGAGGGTTTATGATCCTATCTATTAAAAATTTAGAAAAATCTTATGGCAAAAACAAGGTTTTGAAAAACATTTCTTTTGATTTAAAAAAGCCTACAATCCTAGGCCTAGTAGGTCCAAATGGCGCAGGTAAGTCTACTCTAATAAATTGTATAGGAAACCTTATACCATATAGAGGGGAGATAAATATTTTTGGCATTTCCAATAAAAAGCCTGATGTTTTTCAAAAAATGTCAATCCTGAAGGATAATACGATACTCTATCCCTATCTGACTGGCCTTGACCATCTGAAATTTATTAAAGAAAGCCATAAGCTTGATGAAAATAGAATTTCCTATGTGATTGATTTTTTAGATATTGGCTCTTACATGGACAAGAAAGTTTCCTCTTATTCTCTAGGTATGAAACAACACCTCCTCCTTGCCTTGGCTATAATGCCAGATGCTGACCTCATTATAATGGATGAACCCCTTAATGGCCTAGACCCAACAAGCATCCTAAAAACAAGACATATTATTACAGACCTCCATAAAAATAATAAGACCCTCATAATATCATCCCACTCTCTACTAGAAATAGACCAGGTTACCAATGATATCCTCTTTATAAAAGATGGAAGACTTATTTATGAAAATATTAATGATTTTAAGAAATTAAAAGTATTGTTAGGATTTAAAAACTATGAAAATCTTACAGTCTTTAAAAACATCTTAGTAAGGGATGAAAAATTTAAATTTGAGGAAAATCCTGAAAAAAGTATGCTTGAAATAAATATGACTGAAGATAAGTATATAGATTTTATGAATATCCTTGCAAGGTCAAATCTTGAAATAAACAAATTTCAAACAAGTAAACTAGGTGCTGAGGATAGGTATAAGGAAATATTTGCCATAGAGTAAGAACAGCCCACAAACTATTTTAATTTTGTGGGCTAATTTTTTTGAACTTCTATTTCAATCACTTTTTTGACGCACCCATCATTAGAAGGAATTTCTGATTGATCTTTTTTGGGAATTTCTATATCTGGGATTGTGTAGGTTGATTCTTCCATTGACTTTGTTTCCCTAAGTCCAAGTTCATGGGAAAATCTTAGGATGTATTTGGTGTTTGGGAGTTTTACCATGGCTGGTGTTGTCCCTATACCATCCCCTCCTGTCTTTTCCCCTATAATTGTTCCTAGCTTATTATCGCTAAAAAAGTGGGCTGCTCTTTGACCTGATGAATAAACATCTTCATCTATCAAAAGATAAAGATTGCCATTAAATTTATAGTCATCTCCAAATTCGCCAGCATTTTCAAGACCAGGATTAAAGATTATGTGGGTATAATTTTTTCTGATATTATCCATCATCTCCTGATCTTTCTTAAGAAAAGGAATATTATCTTCCAAATATTTAAAATCTGATTCCTTAATTTTCTTTATAGATTCCTTTAATTCCGGATATTGAGGATCATACTTAAAAACCTCATCTGACCTAAATAGGATATATTCATGACTATCTTTAAATTCTCTTTTCCCCAAAATCATCGGATACAAATACCTATCTGTATAAGCAGAATTTCCCCCACCATTGCCTCTAAGATCAATAATTAAAGCCTTTTTATTTTTTGATTTTTTTAAGTAAGTTTTCAAAAGCTCCAAATCTTCCTCAAAATCAGCTGTACCTGGGTCAATCATTGCCCTAATTTTTAAGTAGGCTATGTCCTTATTTATGTCTTGGGTAATTAGATTTTTTGTAGCGGCCCTAGATTCTTTAAAAACCTTATCTAATAAACGTGAGATTTTTGTCCCAAACAAATAATTTATCAAATCAACATTTACTTCTCCTTTAGCCTCCTTATTGGATAAGACAAAGGTCGCTTTCATGTCATAAGATTCTTCACTATCTAATAGATTGGTATGACCATCACCCAAGTCTTCTAAAATCTTATTCATCCTGTCAAAAAATTCCCTATCGGTACTTAGGTTTTTAATTTCTTTCTTATAGTCACTTCTCCTTTTCAAAAAATCATAGCTTCCATTCCTATAAAAAAGAGCATAATAGTTTTCTAGGGTGTCAAAAGCATAATCAAAGTCATTTTCAAAGGGGCTTTGGGTTTTGGAATAATATTTAGGATCAATTTCGTAATCAAAATGCTCTTTCCTATCTCTTAGAATAAATGATAGAGAAAGACCAATTATAAGAGCAATTGCAAGCGTTAATATTTTTTTATATTTTTTCATAATTTACCCTTAATAGTCTAGAACCTTTAAGACTTCCTCAAAAGAAGTCTCACCCTCCATTATTTGGATTAGGCCATTTGTTATCATTGGTCTGAATTTTTCTTTTTTTAGCTTATCCTTTAATTCCTTTGATTCTAGGCCGTAGTTTTTGAGGATGTCTTTAAATTCGTCATCTATTAGGATTACTTCTTCTACAGCCTGACGTTCTAGGTAGCCTTTTTTGCATTTTGGACAGCCTACAGGTCTGTAGATTTTTTTATCCCTATCCACCCTTAGATATTTGCTTACTAGTTCATATTCGAAGTCTGTCATGGTGTCGGCTTTTTTGCAGGTGCATAATTTTCTAACTAACCTTTGGCTGGCCAGTGCATTTATGGCCGATCTTATGAGAAATTCTTCTACCCCTAGGTCTTTTAGTCTTACTAGAGCCGAGAGAGCATCAGTTGTGTGGGTAGTACTTAAAACTAAATGGCCAGTTATAGCAGCCCTTATGGCTATGGCTGCTGTCTCCTTATCTCTTATCTCACCAATCATTATTATGTCTGGATCTTGACGGAGGATGGCCCTTAGGATTTTGGGGTAGGTTAGGCCGATTTTTTCCTTTACTGATATTTGATTTATATTTTCTATCTTGTACTCAACAGGGTCTTCGATTGAAACTATGTTGACTTCCTCTGTATTTAGGCTTTCTAAAAGGCCGTAGAGGGAGGTAGACTTGCCTGAGCCTGTTGGCCCACTTATTAGGACCATGCCGCTTTTCTTGCTGATTGCCTTTTGCAATTTTTCCTTAGAATTATCAGAAAAGCCTAGAAGCCTTGCCCTATTTTTAAATCTTTCTAAAGAAAGGATTCTTAGGACTAGCTTTTCACCATTTACTGTGGCAAGGGTTGATATCCTAAAATCGATGTTTTCAAAATTATCAAGCTTTAGGGCCCCGTCCTGGGGGAGGCGTTTTTCTGAAATATCCATCTTGGCTAGGACCTTTATCTTAGATATTAGCATCTCGGCATTGGTTTTATTTAGTCCTAGGATATCAAATAAGATCCCATCTATCCTTAGTCTAATCTTGCCATAAGTTTCTTCTTGTTGGATATGGATATCAGATGCATTTTCACTTATGGCATGGCTTAACAAGTCGTAGATAAAGCCATCTATATCACTTGTAATCTTTCTTTGGTCAAGCATTATACGCTCCAATACTTATCATCCAAGGACCTGTACCTGATGGCTTCTAAGAGGTGTTTTTGAGTAATTTCTGGGCTTGCCTCAAGGTCTGCTATAGTTCTAGCCATCTTAAGGATTTTGTTATAGCTTCTTACCGAAAAATTATATTTGTTAAAGGCAACTTGACCGATTTTTTCAACGTCTGGGCTAAGTTTGATATATTTTTTCATCTGCCTGGTTGAAAGTAAGGCGTTGGTCTTTATTTTTTCGTCCTTGTATCGTGCACTTTGCATTTTCCTTGCCCTAACCACCTCACTTTTTAGTTCAGCTGATGTTTTAGACTTAGTATCATCCCTCAAATCATCATATTTAACTGGCTTTATCTCTATGTGAATGTCAATCCTATCTAGGATTGGTGAAGAAATTTTATTTAAATATCTTCTAATCTCATTTATGGAGCAAGTGCATTCCTTAAGAGGATTGCCGTAATTTCCACATGGACATGGGTTCATAGCTGCAATTAGGATGAAATCTGAGGGATATTTGACGCTTGCCTGGGCACGAGCCACGTTTATTTCCTTGTTTTCTAGGGGTTCTCTCAAAGCTTCGATAACATTTTTCTGGTATTCTGGAAACTCATCCAAAAACAAAACTCCCCTGTGGGCTAGGGTTATCTCACCTGGCTTTGGCACCGAATGGCCACCGCCTATGAGGGCTACCTGGCTTGATGAGTGGTGGGGTGCTCTGAAAGGTCTTTCATTTACAAGGTGACCGCTATCAAGAAGGCCCATAATAGAATAAATCTTTGTAACCTCTACCCTTTCTTCAAAACTCATATCTGGAAGAATGGTAGGCAAATGCTTGGCTGAAAAGGTCTTTCCAGATCCTGGAGCACCTATCATGAGTAGATTATGGCCGCCTGCAGCTGCAATTTGTAGAGCACGTTTGAGATTTTCCTGGCCCTTAAGGTCCTTAAAATCATAGTCATAAGATATCTTATCTTCAAGAAGGGCTGGATTTATCTTATAGGGACTTTTGCTAATGTCTCCATTTAAAAAGCCGACAATCTCTTCTAACTTCATAAAAGGATAGACTTCTATATCAGATATAATGGCACATTCCTCCCTATTTTCGTAGGGAATTATAAATTTATTGAAGCCCTTCTCCCTCATAGAAATAACCATGGCAAGAGCTCCCCTAATTGGCATAATTCTCCCATCAAGAGAAAGTTCCCCAAGAAAGATAAAGTCATCATTTATCCTTTCGATGATGCCCATAGAGCTTAGAAGGGAAATTGCAATAGGCAAATCTAGCTGGGTTCCTTCCTTTTTTAGGTCAGCTGGTGATAAATTTATGGTAATCCTACCTGCTGGAAATTTGTAGCCGGAATTTATTAGGGCAACCCTGACCCTATCCTTGGCTTCGTTTATTGATGAATCTGGCAGGCCGACTATATTAAATTTTGGCAAGCCGCTTGTTATGTCGCTTTCAACCTCCACCAACCTTCCTTCAAGGCCAATTAGTGAAGTGGTATTAGTTTTTGAATACATATTAACCCCCTGTCTTATTTAATTATATCATAAAATTTATTACTTTTGACCAAATAAAAAAGCTGAGCTTTCACTCAACTTTTATCTTATCTTCATCAAGGCCTAAGATATTTAGATACTTCATAAATTCTTCTGGTGGCCTTTGCTTAAATTCTAGTTTTTCTCCATTTTTATCTTCAAAGGCTAGGTAGGTGCAGTGAAGAAGTGGATGGTCTAAGTTAAATTTGTGCTTGAAATTGCCATAGACCGGATCTCCTAGGAGGGGATGATTGATATTTGTCATATGGACTCTTATCTGGTGGGTCCTGCCTGTTATGATGTGGATTCTGACCAAGGAAAATCCCTCGACTTCACTTAGGACCTCATATTCAGAAATGGCCTTTCTCCCAGAATTTAAAACCGCCATCTTTCTCCTATTGTGAGGGTCTCTTCCCATAAAATTTTCTATCCTGGCTGACTTTTCCCTAAAATTTCCAAAAACTATAGCCAGATATTCCTTTCTGACCTTTCTAGTTTCAAAAAGATTTTTGAGATAACGGTAGGAGTCGTTATTTTTGGCAATTATCATAAGACCGGTCGTATCCTTATCAAGCCTATGGACAATGCCTGGCCTATCTTCTCCGCCTATGTGGGAAAGATTGTCATAGCCGTATTTGAAAAGCAAGGCATTTACAAGAGTTCCTGTAATAATTGACCCTGCTGGATGGACTATAAGGTTTTTTTGCTTGTTAATAACTGCAAAGTCATCATTTTCATAGACCACATCTAGGGCAATATCTTCTGCAATTAATTCAGGAACTTCAAATAGGCTATCGTCGATAAAGATTTCATCGCCTTCTTTTAGCTTGAAAGATGGTTTTATTTGATTTTCATTTACTAGTATAAGCTTATCCTTAATAAAGTCCTTTATCTTCTCCCTTGGTATTTCATCAAGTTCGTCGGATATATACTTATCTACTCTTATTGTATCATCTGCAATTAATATCATATTACTTTCTTTTCTATAGGACTTTTTTGACCTTTTCTACCATTTCTTCTGAGTTTTTGATATTAGCCAATAGCTTTGACCTAATATCAAGACTTGCCCTTGGAGATTTTTCTAGAAGTGTCTTTGCAGCTTCTAGGCTCCTGTTGTTGTTATAAAAGGCTAGGGCAAGGCTGGTATTAATTTGGCTTAAATCTTTTTTATCAGTATAAATAAGTCTAATTAGGTTAAGGGTCCTATCATCCTTGTTTTCTATTTTATTTTTTGTAAGCTTGGCTAGTCCTTCGTTTGCTCTTATTACAAGATTTTCAGACTTCTTACTTGTTCTTTCTAAATCATCTCTTATATTATCAACTGAACTTGTTTTTAGAAGTAAGCTTGCCGCCTCAGAGCTTACCTGATTTTTATAGATGGCATAGGCTAATTTTTTCTCTGTTGTATTAATCCTAGCAAGGTCTGCCTTCTCCTTTTGGGACTTAAGTAGGGTCATTTTATTATCATAATTGATGTAGGCGTCTGTTATCTCAGAACCTAGGTCATTTATAAGGCTTATTTGCTCATCATGGCCAATATTTGCCGTATCTTCTGTCAAAATACTGATAATAAAGCTAGACTTGCCAGTACTTATAAGGGCTAAGTCATTTTCAATATTTTTAAGCTCTCCAGTTTTGTTAAAAGAGTAAAAGCTAGGGTTGATATCTTTTAAAAGCTTGGCTCTTTTTGAAGATGAATCTTCCATAGAAGTCACCATATCTTTAGAAATATCGTCATTTGACTTATAAATTTCAATAAAGCCTGCAATTAGGTCCTTAGAATTTGTAATATTTTCTTCTCCTTGCCCAAGCATCAGTCTATTTAATTTTGTCTTATCTGACCTGGTGTATTTATAGATTGTTTGATTTATCCTATCAAAACCTAATTTTTCTATGAGGCGGTTTGTCGCATCATTATCAGAATTTCTCAAGGCTAGGTCAAGGTCTTCTTTTATATCTCTTGAATAAGGGAAATCTCCATCATAAATGGCATCTCTCATGCTAAGACCAATAAAAATTTTTATTGTAGATGCAGATGGAAGATAAGGCTCATCGGCATTTGACATTCTAATGTCTATGTCACTTTCCCCACCAATTGATTTTACACTTATGTCATAAGTAAGCTTGCCGTCAATAGTCTTATAAATTGCATCATGGATATCTTCTTTGAGGGAATTTTCATCCGCTAAGGTCCTCGGTCCAAAACTTATAAAAAGTCCAAAGATTATTAGACTTATTTTAAAAATTTTCTTCATATAGTCTCCTCATTACTAATCTTATCACATTTGGCTTAGCAAAGTCTAGATAGTGAAAATAATTAGGTAGCCCTTATTAGCCTTTGGAGAATAAAAATATAATTTTTCCTCACTCATTAAATCTAGGTCCATATAATAAATATCATTATTTTGCCTAAATTCCTTAAGGTCATCTAGGATATGGTGGTCAGGATTTTCTCTTTTTATAAGGTCAGTTAGATTTTTATAACGCTTTTCAAAAAAATCATTAACTTCCTTAAAATCTTTTATATCATCTGGGTCTTTTAGGCTAAAAGAATAAACATCTTCCCTATCATTGCCAAAGCCTCGCTCACTATAATATTCTAGCTTATAGGAAGACATCCTATCTCCTATTTCTATTAGGTCCTTAAACTGGGAATTTTCCCTAAGTCTATTTAAAGCTAGGTTGAAAATCGCAATTAGACCAATGATACTTATAAATATTATGATAAAATTTTTAAGTGATTTTTTCATTGTCTATCCCCTTCTTTTAAGATAATTTTATCGTAAATAAGCAAAAAAACAATCCACCCCTGAGGAATGGATTGTAATAGAGTTAAACATTTATCTCTTATTTAGTTTTTTTATAGGCAAGACCTGCTCCGATTAGTCCAATTAGGGCCATTGATGAGCCGATTAGACCTGTCTTTGGGTTTTTAGCAGAAGCCTTGTTTTCTTTTTTAGACTTTTTATCTTCGTTTTTATTTTCTTGAGATTTTACTTCTTCAATTTTATAAATTTTGCTAAATTGGGCTGGATAAGAAGTTAGGACTACATCATCACTTGTTATTTTATATTCCTTACCTACTTTTAATTCGCTTTTTCCAAAATCTTTTTTAGGAACTAGGTACTTATCTTCCTTGTTTGATTTTCTAGCTACTGTCACTCCTTCTTCACCGATTTTTTCAATAACGAAAGTATCTGTAAGCATGGTTTCTTTAGCCTTTTCTGCTGGTTTTTCTTTTTCTGGAGTTTTCTTTTTATCGGCTGCTTTCTCAGGCTTTTTAGAGGCTTCTTTTGCTTCTTCAACCTTATATACGGCTGCAAATTGAGCTGGATCTGATGTTAGGATTTCTTCAGATGTTTCTATCTTGTAAGTTTTGCCTACTTCTGGATTTACCTTGCCAAAGTCTTTTTTATTTAGATTGTATTTGTCTTCTTTGTTTCCTTTTTCATAAACTGTTACGAAATCGCCACTTACTTTTTCTACGACATACTCTTTGGTCATTTTTTTAGCTTCTTCTTTTTCAACTATTGAATAAATTTTATTAAATTGGGCTGGATTAGAAGTCATAACTATATCGTTAGTTGTAATTGTAAAGACTTTGCCTTTTTCAAGCTTCATGTCCTTAAATTCTTTTTTAGGGACATTGTAGACATTTGCTTCATTTCCTAGTTCATAAAGGTCTACACCTTCTTCGTAGATTTCTTTAACTACATAATCCTTTACAATTTTTTCTTCTTCAGTTTTTACCTCTTTTATTTGATGTATTTTAATAAATTTTGCAGGGTCAGAGGCTGTTAGAATATCATCGGCTGTTATTTCTACTTCTTTACCTTCTACAAGGTCAATATTTTTGAATTCACTCTTAGGAACATTGTATAAATCATCTGGGTTAGATTTTTTATATAAGTCTACCCCTTCTGCATTTATTTTTTTAATTACATAAGTATCAGTAAAAACGTGGCTTTCCTTACCTTCTATTACCCTATAGACTTTTACAAATTTTGCAGGATCAGATTCTAGGATTTCCCAAGATGTATAAAGGGTGAAGACTTTTCCTTCCTTAAGGTCCATTCCCTTAAAATAAGATTTTGGAACATTGTAGACTTCTGCTTCGTTATTAACTGCTACAAGGTCTACACCTTCTTCATAGATCTTTTTAATCTTATATTCTGCTACTTTTGGATTTGATATTGGGTCTTCTGCTTCGATTTCATTTACTTTTTGATTTTGGATTTGTTCGCTAGCGAAAGCAGTGTTAATTAACATAGCTGAGATTGCTAGGGCTAGTAATAATTTAGATTTTTTCATGATACCCTCCTTAAATTTTGTATTGGCATCTTTCTTAATTATATAATACCCAATAGGGTGTTAAATTTGTGTTAATTTTGTAGAAATTTTGAAAGTTTTTTTTAAGTTGTATATTAATATAAGAAGAAAATAGCAAAGGAGATTTAAATGAAATTTATTTCATGGAATATAGATTCACTAAATGCAGCCCTTACAAGCGATTCTAATAGGGCTGTGATGAGTCGTTTAGTATTAGATACTATCGCTAAGGAAGATGCTGATATCATTGCAATCCAAGAAACCAAACTTCCTCACGGAGGTCCTAGCAAAAAACATAAGGAAAAACTTGCTGAATATTTCCCTGATTATGATTATGTCTGGCTTTCAAGCCAGGAAGGAGCTCGCAAATCTTATGCAGGTACCATGACCCTTTATAAAAAAGGCCTAAAGCCTGAGGTTGACTTTCCTGTAATAGGTGCTCCATCTACAATGGATTTGGAAGGTAGGATTATTACCTTAGAATTTGAAGATTATTATTTCACCCATGTTTATACACCTAATGCAGGCGGCGAGCTTGCAAGACTAGCTGAAAGACAAGAATGGGACAAACTTTATGCAGATTATCTATCTAGTCTTGACAAAAATAAACCAGTAATTGCCTGTGGCGACTACAATGTAGCCCACGAGGAAATTGACCTAGCCCATCCAGAAAACAACCACATGTCAGCTGGTTTTACAGACGAGGAGAGGGAAGGCTTTACTAACCTTTTAGCAAAGGGCTTTACAGACACCTTTAGACACATCCACGGCAATGTCGAAGGCAAGTACACCTGGTGGGCCCAAAGGGTAAAGACAAGTAAAATCAACAACTCAGGCTGGAGGATTGATTATTTCCTAGTTTCTGATAGGATAAAGGATTTAATCACAGATTCTGATATGATTAACTCAGGTGAAAGGCAAGACCACACTCCAATTGTTTTAGAAATCAATATATAAGAAAAAACCTTGAAGCATCCATTTCAAAATGGCCTTCAAGGTTTATTTTTATACTCTTAACTTTTTATCATTCATATATACTTCGTCAATTATTGCAGATCCCAAACACACTTCTCCATCATAGAAAACTGCAGCTTGGCCTGGGGTAACTGCCTTGGTTTCATCATAGGTCACTTCTACCTTGCCATCTCCAAGAACTTTTACATGGGCCTTGATATCTGCTTGTCTGTACCTAAATTTGGCTGTGCAATCAAATTCTTTTGGACATTCTTTATTAGAAATCGTAGAAAATTCTGAACCGTAAAGCTTATTTGAAAATAAGAGAGGATTTTTCTTGCCTTGGCAGACTAAAAGTTCGTTTTTCTCTAAATCCTTGCCATAAACAAACCAAGCTTCACCTTCTCCACCAATTCCTAAACCTCGTCTTTGGCCTATGGTGTGGTACATAAGGCCATCGTGTTTGCCCAAAACCTTACCCTTGGTATCTACAATATTTCCTGGTTGAGCTGGCAAATAATGGGATAAAAATTCATTAAAATCTCTTTCACCTATAAAGCAAATACCTGTCGAATCCTTCTTATTAGCTGTAGCAAGGCCAGCCTTCTTGGCAATATCCCTTACCTCAGATTTTTGTAAATCTCCTACAGGAAATAATACATCCTTTATTTGGTCTTGGGAAAGTTGGCTTAGAAAATAGGTTTGGTCCTTGTTTGAATCTAGACCCCTAAGCATTTTTGTTTCCCCACTAGACCTATCGACTCTGGCATAATGTCCTGTAGCTAGGTAATCAGCCCCCAGATTTTTAGCGAAATCTAAAAAAGCATTAAATTTAATTTCCTTATTGCACATGATATCAGGGTTTGGAGTCCTACCCTTCTTGTATTCTTCAAGAAAATAAGAAAAAACCCTGTCATAGTATTCTTTTTCAAAATTTATCGAATAGTAGGGAATACCGATTTGGTTGCAAACAGCTACCGCATCTTCAAAGTCTTCTTCTGCAGTGCAGAAGCCATTTTCGTCGGTATCATCCCAGTTTTTCATAAAGATTCCTGTCACATCATAGCCTTCTTCCTTTAATAGAAGGGCTGCAACAGAAGAATCCACCCCACCTGAGATACCTACTATTACCTTTATATCTTTTTTATCTTTCATCTCAAAGCTCCTAACACTTCTATCAGTTTGTCTATATCTTCTCTAGAATTTTCAAAACCCAAGCTTATCCTAAGCGAGTTTTTCGCCCTTTCTGGCCCATAAATTCTTTCAACGACCTTTGAAGGAATCACAGCACCAGCCCTACAAGCAGATCCTGCAGAAACCCCTATTCCGTGCATATCCAAATAGGTAAGGAGAAAATCCGCCCTATAATCCTTAAAATAAATATTTATAATATGGTCTACATCTTTTTCTGGATCTCCATTTATTTCAAAAGCCAAGTAAGTTTTGCCAAGGCTTTCTATCAAATAATTCTTTAATTTTCTTATCTTTTCTCTTTCTTCAACCATATAAGGGAAAGATTCAGCCATGGAATAGGCTCCCATTACAAAGGATGTGCCTGCCCTGCGGTATTTTTCTTGCTCGCCGCCCTTTATAAAGGAAGGGAGGTTTTCTCTTGCAAAAAGCACTCCAAAGCCGTTTATTCCACCAATTTTATGGCCAGAAAGGGATAAAAAGTCAATGTTCATGCCATCTACATCTATATCAAGATGGCCATAGGCCTGGACGCAGTCTACATGAAAATACACATCCCTATCTTTTAAAAATTCTCCAATTTCCTTAATAGGTAAAATCAAACCAGTTTCGTTATTAACCATCATTATTGATACAAGCTTGATCTCATATGTAAGCTTTGCCTTAAGGGCCTCAAGTACATCTGTATCTTTTTCAATCTCTAAAAGAATGGTATTTTCTGGCTTATAAGTATTTTCTATAGAGTCATGTTCTATATTTGTTGTAATGATTTTCTTATCAGCAAAGGCTGATAAAACTGTATTATTTGACTCACTTGCCCCTGATGTAAAAATAATTTGAGATGGATTTGCATTTATGCTTTTTGCAATTTTCCCCCTCGCTTCTTCCAAAATCTTCTTAGCTTCTCTGCCAAAGGCATGGCTTGAATCAGGGTTGCCGTCAAACTTATCAGCATTTTCTAATATATCTTCTAAAATTTTCTTTCTTTTAATGCTAGTTGCAGCATAGTCAAAATATATCTTCTTCATTCTTTGAATATACTTTTATAAAGCTTGATATCAAGATTTTAAGGCAAATGAAAACCGCCCTAAGGCGGCTTGTTACTAATTTAATTTCTCATAAATAAAAATTATTGGTCCAAATATATAAGAAACTAGGTGGACTGTGCGGTGAGTTAGGAAAAAAATATCTCCAATTTTATCATTTACAATATAGTATACTTTAATCATTGTAAAGACAGAAATTACAAAATATATGGTTGGAATTAGGCCAAAGCTCTTAAAAGGGTCGATTTTAAAAACTTCCGTCATAAGTAAATAGTATCCACCAAAGCCAACAAGTCCAAAAATAAATACTAAAAAATCATAAAAATCAAATTTCTTTTTCATAAGTTTCTTCCTTTCTAAAGAAAATATTCTACTATTGTAATTTTAAAATATCCAAGCCTGAGCCTGGATATTCTTCTTAGTCTTCGATTCTTATTTTCATTGATGCCTTAAAAGTTTGGCCAGATTTTAGGATGTAAGGCTTACCGCCCTCTAAGAAGGACTTGCCATTATAGCAAGGTTCTACACATCTATAATCTTCTAGGAAATCTGTCCAGATGGCAAATTTGTGGAAATTATCGCTTGTGATTTTTATATTAAAATTTTCCGCCCTAAATTTTACTTCACTTGCATCCAAAAAGTAAGTGTCTTCTAGGTTAAAATCAGCAAAATCTAGGCCCTCTACTTTAAAGTCTTCTCCTGCTCTAAAATATGGGTGAAAGCCTGGTGCTACTGGTAGGTCCTTATCAGACCTATTTACCATCTTTATCTCAGCTAATAAATAATCTTCTCCCAACTCGTAGCTTATAAAGGAATCTACTCCTTCATAGCCACATCTTCCTGCAAGATAGAGGTCGATTTTTTTATCGCTTATCTCTTTAATTTCCCATTCGTTATCTCTTCCATAGCCATGATCTTTAAGGTCGTTTATCTCGCTTGGACCAAAAGATGGAAGGCATGGGTGGCTGCCACCTCTTGTTTTATTTTCGCCTTTTATTTCTCTCTCAAATTTTGGATAAAATACATCTTTCCCATCATAGGTGAATTTTTCTATGTAGGCCCCATTTGTATTTACTTGTAAATATATTTTTTGATTTTTTAATTCTTTTTCCATAAAATCTCCTTTATTTTATTTCTACCCAAATCTTATAAGACCATGACAAGGGTGCCTATGGTTATGAAAATTGCTCCAATTATGGCCTTCTTGCTGGCCACTTCTCCTAAAAATATAAAGGCAAATATTATTGTGAAAACTACGCTTAGCTTATCAATTGGTACAACCTTTGATACATCTCCTAGTTGGATTGCCTTATAAAAGGCTAGCCAGGATATACCTGTGGCAAGGCCTGATAGGATTAAAAATATGAGGGATTTTTTGGATATATGTGTAAGGTCATGCTGGCCACCTACAACGAAAACCATTATCCAAGAAAATACTAGGACTACGCAGGTCCTTATAGCTGTGGCTAGGTTGGAATTTATATCTCCTATGCCTACTTTGGCTAGGATTGATGTGAGGGCTGCAAAAATTGCAGATATTAGAGCGTAAAAATATGTCATTATTTCTCCTTATAAAAAAGCTCTCCCGGCTTGGGAGAGGCTTTTAATCTTCAAATTCGTCTGCTAGGATATTTTTAAGTACTTCTGCTTCCTCAGCACTTAGGGTTATACCCTTGCTCATTCTTGTGTGATCTTCATTCCAGTCTCTAATATCGTATTTTGGGTCTCTTTCATTCCAGCTTACTAGGTTAAGCTCCTTGGTCCAACCCTTAGCATTTGTTGATAGGACACCGATATTTTCTACTATATCATATTTAATTGCCATAATTAACCTCTCAATCTTTTGTTTACTTCTTTTTGTATTATATTATAGTCATAGCCTGCATAAGTCAAGCGTCTTTCTCTTTCCTTACCATATGACCAATAACCATCTAATACCTCTTGGACAAGTTTTTCCATTGGCTTATAAGACTTGCCCTTAATAAGAAGTGGATAATCCTTATAAAGGACGTTTTTGTCTATATTGCCATTATAGCCATTTACCCTTCCTGTGTGGGCGTATTGCCAAACATCAAAATCGGTATCTGTATAGCCCGAATAATTTTTAGCCTTATAATCTGCTATCCAGAATTCGTTTTTATTTCTTACTTCTTTAGTAAGGTGGTTTTTGGCAAAATGTGGGTAGGAATAAATTCCTGCTAAGTAGCCCTTGGATTTCATGGTTTTTATGAAGGCATCTGCTGCTCTTGATAGATTTTCTCTACCTGCCTTAGCTTGTCTTAGATTATCTTCTATATCTATATAGATTGGAAGGGATACATTTTTACCTTTAACAAAATCTAGGACAAAGTTTGCTTCTTTCCTAGCTTCTGCCTCGTTTGTAGCCCTTGAATAGTGGTAAAATCCAATTGGGACTCCCCTTTTGTTTAAATTTTCATAGTGGGCATCTACGGTGAAATCTTTTCTAAGATAGTAGGTCTTTTCCTTAGTTTTTTCATCTTCCTTGAAAGTTGTTATTGATGAACGAAGGATGGCTCCTTCTATGTCTTTGGCAAACTTATCATAGTTGATAGAACTTGGCTTTTGGTGCTCTGAAATATCTACTACATTTGAATAGACAGCTGTCTTTGGATAAAGAACTGGGGCTTTCTTTTCTTCCTTGGCTTCTTTTATGGCCTCTTTAGTTTCTTGGGTTAGATTTTGAGCCTTGTTATTTTTGGCAATTTCTGCCTGACGTCTTTCCGAAATCTTATTTGTATCAACCTTTATCCCATTTTCTACTAGGATCTTGTCCAAATTGCTATTATCATAATAAACTATTTCGTCAGCAAAGGCTAGGCTTGGTCCAGCTAAAAAAAGAGCAAGGCCTAGGCCTAATATTTTTCTAATTTTCATCTTATATCTCCAATATATCATCCAGATTTATGTGGCAATAGCCAGCTGGATTTTTCTTTAAATAATCTTGGTGGTATTCTTCAGCCCTAATATAATTATTTAGGACCTTGACTTCCACCATAATTTTCTCTTTTTCATTTTCTTGCTTTATATTTAAAAAGTTTCTTGCTGCTTTTAAAATTGCTTCAGACCTAGAATATATTCCAGTCCTATATTGGCTTCCCACATCATTGCCCTGTTTGTTAAGGCTTGTTGGGTCAATTATATAGTAAAAATGTTCAAATATCTCATTTAAACTTATGATTTCTTCATCAAAGCTGACTTTCACTGTTTCTGCAAAGCCTGTAACTTTTAATTCTTCATAGGTGGTTGTGGCAGTTTTGCCATTGGCATAGCCTACTTCTGTCTTAATAACTCCATCAAGATTTGAAAAGTAGGCCTCAACTCCCCAAAAGCATCCACCTGCTAAATATACTTCTATCATTTTTTTCTCCCTAATAATATGCTTAAAAAATCTGTTCTCCTGTGGCTTCTTTCCTTATATGTCCTTAAAGATAAGGAAAATGATGATGACAATAAGACTCCAAAGGCTATAGCTGCTGCTATACCAAGGGCCTTATAAAGCGAAATTATGGCCATAGGTGTCTCATTTGCTATAAAATATCTCATCGTGTTGTAAATCGCTTCTCCTGGGCAAAGATTTATTATACCAGGGAAGATAAATATGCTTGCTGGATAATGAAAAACCCTTGCCAAAACTTCTGAACTTATGGCTATAAATAAGGCTGACATAAAAGAAGCTATATAGACAGATTCGCTAAATTGCTCCACAAGTCTAAATATCACCCAGCCAAAGCCAGCGTTAAGTCCTGAAACTAAGACTGACTTTTTAGGAGAATTAAATACATATGAAAAGCCAAAGGCAGATATAGTTGAAATTATAAATTCTTTTATATATAACATCTTAACTCCATAGCTTCATAATAGTAATTGGTGTACCAACTCCCATAGCAAGGGCTGTTGAAATTAAAATTGCAATAACAGCTCCCGTTAAGCCTGAGGTTGAATCCCCACTCATCAAGTCTCTCATTGAATTTGTAAGCATAATTCCAGGAACAAAGGCCATCATTGAGGAAATTATAACCTTAGATGACTCGATCCCCCCAATAAAATTAAGGGCAAGGATAGTTACCAGTGAAACCATTACTCCATAAAGGTAATTAACGACAAAATATCCCAGGCCATTATCTTCAAGAAAGTGAGCAAAATAGTAGGATAGACTTCCTACAAGAAAGGAAATTAACATCTCATTTATACCACCCTTTAAAAGGAGTGAATAAGCGCCTGCTGCTATACCTGCACCCACTATCTTAAAAATTAGGGGTTTATCTTCAGATTCCTTGATATTTTTAAGCTCCCTTAAAGCATTTTCAAGGCTCATCTCTCCCCTGCAAAAGGACCTAGAAAAGCTATTGACCTTATCAATATAATAGAGGTTATTTGATCTGGACTTAACCCTTCTAACATTGGTGTGGACTTCGTTCTTGTAGGAAAAACTAAGGATTATGACGTTGGAAGTCGAGTAAACATCCACATCCTTGGTGTTTTTCTTACTTCTTATAATTCTTTCAATTGTATCTTCTACCCTATAAACCTCAGCACCATTTTCAAGCATGATGGCACCAGCATCGCTGGCTATTTCTGATAATAGGACAGCTGATTCTTCATTTCTTATCTGATCGTGCATAATTTTTCCTATAGGTAAGTATTCTTATACTTTTTGATATTATCTTCGTTTAAAAACTCATAGGCTGCATTTACCTCTTGGAATTTCTCCTTAGCACCTGGCTCTTTATTTAGGTCAGGATGGTATTTTTTGGCAAGCTTTCTATAATTAAGCTTAACCTGGTAAATGTCTGTATTTAAAGGTAGGTCTAAAGTTTGACAAGATTTTTCGTATTTTTCCTTAAAACCTAGGTCATTTACTCCATAATTCTGATATCCACCTTGGTTTTGATAGTTACCAAAGCCAGAAAAATCTCCTTGGCCAAAATCTCTTGTTTCATAGTAGGTGAAGTTACCGAATATATCTTCAAAGTAATCATTCATCCTCTCTTGGCGAGCCCTAGCCTCTTCTTCGGCAGCTCTTTGTCTTTCCTTTTGCCTATCATTTATATATTTTTCTGAATAATCACCAAGGGAGTCAAAGCCTTGCTTTTTACCTGTAATTAAGGAGTTGGCCCTGTCATACATCCATTCGGTTAGGACGTAGTTTCCATATCTTAAAAATGATATAAAACTTGGTCCTAGAACTGGTATTATCATGATTACAAAGATTGCCATCCATACCTTTGATGGTAAAAATAGGAGCAAGGTTGGCAAAAATATAAAAGTAGAACAACCCAGCATAAATACGACTGCAAGGAGGGATCTGATGCCCTCAAAGGTCATTACTAAAATATTCATAAAATTTATAAGGACTGTAAAAATAGTCCCGATTACTGTTGCAAGTCCGTGAAGGAACTTTCCAAAAAATTTCTTCATAAGTCACCCTTTCTCCCTTTATTATACATCTTAAAGGATTTTTACCAATAAAAAGACGGAAGCTTCCTTCCGCCAATTTTATCCAAATAAGTCTGTGTTATTGGAATTATATAGATTGTAATAAACACCTTTCTTATCTAAAAGGTCCTTATGATTTCCTCTTTCAACTATGCCATCATAGGTTAAAACTAGGATTTCATCGGCATTTATTATGGTTGATAGCCTGTGGGCTATGGTTAGGGTTGTCCTACCCTTAGATAATTTTTCAAGAGACGCTTGGACAATTGCCTCGCTCTTATTATCTAGGGCACTTGTAGCCTCATCTAGGATTAGGATTGGTGGATTTTTCAAAAATACCCTGGCTATTGATATTCTTTGTTTTTGACCGCCGGATAATTTTACTCCACGTTCTCCTATATAGGTATCAAGACCATCTGGCAAATCTTTTATAAATTCATCTGCCCCTGCAAGTCTTGCAGCTTCCTTTATTTCAGCTTCAGTTGCATCATCCTTACCATAGGCGATATTTTCCCTAACTGTACCTGAAAAAAGGTAGACATCTTGTTGGACTATTCCTATATTATTTCTTAAAGATTCTATTGATAGATCTTTGATGTCAGTATTGTCGATTTTTATAGTACCCTTATCAACATCATAAAATCTTGGGATTAGCTTAGAAATAGTTGTCTTTCCAGCTCCTGATGGACCAACTAGGGCTATATTTTCGCCAACATTTATTTTAAATGACATATCTTCTAATACATATGGATCTTCATCAGGTGTGTTTGGATATTTGAAGTAGACATTTTCAAATTCAATCTTACCCTTGACATCATCGAGATTTTCTGGATTGTCTTTATCAAATATATCCTTATCAAGACTCATTACTTCTACAAATCTTTCTATACCTGTAGTTCCTGCTTCAAAGGTGTCGGTGAAGTTGATTAGCCTTTCAATTGTTGCAATTAACATATTTAGATACATTGTAAAGGCAATAAGATCTCCAGGGCTTATCTCGCCGCTTACGACAAAGTAGCCACCAAAAGTTATCAAAAGTAGATACATAATACCTGAAAAAGAATCCTTGACCATGAAAAATCTAGCCATGGCATAGTACCTGTCAGATTTTATATCGGCAAATTTGGAATTTTCCTTGGCAAATTTACCCTTTTCAACTCCTTCATTAGCAAAGGACTTTACTACGCTTATGCCAAGTAAAGTATCCTCTACCCCTGCATTGATCGCCCCTATTTGACGTTTGGTCTCAAATGTAGCCTGTCTAAATTTCTCCCTAGACCTTCTTGACATGATATACATGATTGGAATCATTAAATATATTATTAAAGATAGTTTGATATCAATATTTATCAATACTATAAAGGATATAATTAGTTTGATTGCCCCGACTAAGAATTCTTCTGGGACGTGGTGGGAAAATTCTGTTATTTCAAACAAATCTGAGGTAAGTCTTGTCATTAGCTGACCGACCTTTGATTCGTTGAAAAATTCTGTATCCATCTCTAGGAGGTGGTTAAAGATATCCCTTCTCATGTCCTTTTCAATGAAGGCTCCCATAATGTGGCCCCTTGATTGCATGAAGTATTTGGCTATTACTGATATTGACTTAGTTATGGCATATATTATAGCAACCTTTATTATCCTTGGCCCATCGAGGATTCCAATTTGTGCCCAATCTGTAAGATAGGATAATAAAATTGGAAGGATTAGCTCTGATAGGGTTGTAAGACTTGCTGCTATTAAATCTTGTATTAATACCTTTTTGTATGGCTTATAATATGGTATGAAGCGTTTCAAAAGGTATTTGGTTGTGTATTTTCTCTTTTGCTTTTCCATAAAACTCCCTTCTTTTATTATTAATAATAGCTTTATAATACTATATTTTATAAATATATCACCTCAAATTGCTTTTTACAGGCTCATTGCTTAATCCTTGTCAAAATAGTATATTATCAGTAAAGAAAAGCTTATATCCACTAGCTTTTAAATTCAATTTGAGGAGGAATAATGGCAAGAATTATTGAAAAGACAAATTTGAATGCTAACACTATCAAATTTGTTGTTAAAGCCCCAGAGATTGCAAGAAAAGCTCTCCCAGGCCAATTTATTATCCTAAGGCTTGATGAAAAGGGCGAAAGAGTGCCTTTTACTATATCATCAACTGACGAAGAAAACGTAACTATCATTGTACAAATTGTCGGTGGTACAACTATGAGGATGGATGGCCTTAAGGCTGGTGATGGATTTTTAGACTTTGTAGGTCCACTTGGAGTGCCAACAGACCTAGATTCACTTAAGGGCAAAAACGTCTGTGTTGTAGGCGGAGGCCTTGGTACTGCTATAGCCTATCCACAAGCAAAATACCTTCATGAGGTCGGAGCAAATGTCGATGTAATAATGGGTTTTAAAAATAAGGACATAATCATACTTGAAGACGAGCTAAAGGCTTGTTCTGATAATTTATACATAACAACAGACGATGGATCTTATGGCAGACAAGGTTTTGTAACCCAAGTGCTCGAAGATTTAATTAATGAAGGCAAAAAATACGACCACGTCCTAACAATAGGACCTGCTATCATGATGAAAAATGTAGTGGCTGTCACAAGGCCACATGACATTCCTACAACTGTGTCAATGAACTCTATAATGGTAGATGGAACTGGTATGTGCGGATGTTGCAGGCTAACTGTAGGCGGAGAAATGAAATTTGCTTGCGTAGATGGACCTGACTTTGACGGCTTCCTTGTAGATTTTGATGAAGCTATGAATAGAGCTAGAAACTATGCTACAGAAGAAAGAGAACACATCTGCAACCTAACTGGGGAGGTAAGAAATGGCCAAATTTAATATGAGTCAAGAAAAAGTCAAAATGCCAGAACAAGACCCAAATGTTCGTAACAAAAACTTTGAAGAAGTAGCCCAAGGTTACACTCTTGAAATGGCTCAAGAAGAGGCTATGCGCTGCGTTCAGTGCAAGAATAAACCTTGTATGGATGGTTGTCCTGTTTCTGTAAAGATTCCAGAATTTATCCACCTCATCACAGAAGGTGATATAGAAGCAGCCTACCAAAAAATTTCTGAAACCAACAACCTCCCAGCTATCTGCGGCAGGGTCTGCCCTCAAGAAAACCAATGCGAGGGTGTATGTACCAGGGGCAGAAAGGGTGAACCAGTTGCAATCGGTAGGCTTGAAAGATTTGTCGCAGACTATCACAATAATTTAAAATATAAAAAACCAGTAGAAGTTTATGCTAACAAGGAAAAGGTAGCTGTTGTAGGTGCTGGTCCATCAGGCCTAACTGCAGCAGCAGATCTTGCCAAACTTGGCTACAAGGTAACCCTCTTTGATGCCTTCCACACAGCTGGAGGAGTATTGATGTATGGTATACCAGAATTTAGACTTCCTAAAAAGCTTGTAAATACAGAACTTAAAAACGTAATTGGCCTAGGTGTTAAGCTTAGAACAAATGTCATAGTTGGCAGGACCCTATCCCTTGATGACCTAAAGGAAAAGGGCTATGAAGCAATCTACATCTCGACAGGTGCAGGTCTTCCTTCATTTTTAGGAATTCCTGGAGAAAACTACAATGGAGTCTACTCAGCAAATGAATTTCTAACCCGTATGAATCTCATGAAGGCCTACAAGTTCCCAGAATATGACACACCAGTCCACGTAGGCAAAAAAGTATGTGTAGTAGGTGGTGGAAACGTAGCAATGGATGCTGCAAGATCAGCCAAAAGACTTGGGGCAGATGTAACAGTAGTATATCGTAGAAGCTTTGAAGAAATGCCAGCAAGGGCTGAAGAAAGCCACCACGCCATAGAAGAAGGCATCAACTTCATGAACCTCCACAATCCAGTAGAAATCATCGGCGAAAATGGTTGGGTAAAAGCAGTTAAGGTTGAAAAAATGGTCCTAGGAGAGCCAGATGCATCAGGCAGACGTAGACCACTTCCAACTGGAGAATATGAAGAAGTCCCATTTGAATCAGTAATAATTTCAATTGGCCAATCTCCAAACCCACTCATCAAACACACCAACCCAGACATAGAAACAGAATCCTGGGGCGGAATCATAATAGATGATACAACCATGACCACAAAAGATGGGGTCTTTGCAGGTGGTGATGCTGTAAGCGGCGCAGCTACAGTAATCCTTGCCATGGGAGCAGGCAAAAAAGCTGCAGCAAATATTGATAAATATATAAGAAATAAAAACGACAAGTAAAATACAAGGCATGGATAGAAATATTTTCTCCATGCCTTTTTACAATAGAAAATAATATTTTTTTTATTTTATTAGGGAGAATCATTTTACAAATAAAAATTTATAGTATAATGTATCTAGTTAGATATATCTATATAGATATAGCTAAGGAGTGAATATGGAAAATGATAATTTAAAAATCCTTATAGGTCTTCATAAGAATGTAAAAGAACTTGATTCTAGGACCCTGGCTATCGCAGGAACATATGGGCTTTCCTTTAGCCAATTTATGGTTCTTGAGGTGCTTTTTTCAAAGGGCAAATTATCTATAAGCGAGGTTAGGGATGCTATTTTATCTAGTGTCGGCACCATTTCTCTTGTAGTATCAAATCTTGAAAAGATGGGCTATATAAAAAGAGAGGCCGATCAAAATGACAAGAGAATTTGTATCCTCTCCCTCACTAATGATGGCTATGACCTTATTAAAAAAATAGTCCCTGAAAATGAAAAGATGATAAATACCTACATGGCAAGGCTTGAAGAAAATGAGAGAAAATCTCTACTTGCCTTGCTAAAGAAGTTAGGAAGTAAGATTGACCAGTAGAAAAGTAAAAAGCAAGCTAACCGGTTTTAGGACAAAAGACGGGGCTGGCGTAAGCTTGGTAAGAGTCCTTGGCAACCAAACCGTATATGAATTTGACCCAATCCTAATGCTTGATTCCTTTGATAGCACAAATCCAGATGATTACACAGCAGGCTTTCCCCTACATCCACACAGGGGAATTGAGACAATTTCCTACCTTGCCAGGGGGAAAATGGTCCACAAGGATACCCTTGGAAACGAGGATACCATAACAGATGGAGAGGTCCAATGGATGAATGCAGGCAGCGGAATCCTGCACGAAGAGCAAGTTCCTGCATCAGAAAGGCTCTTGGGAGTCCAGCTTTGGCTAAACTTACCAAAAGCAGATAAATTTTCAAAGCCTTATTACCATGCTATTAGAAAAAATGATATCCAAGAAATAGAATTTGATTCTGGTAAAATCAGGCTTTTAGCAGGATCTTATAAGGATTACCAACGCTTTAAGGGCGACCACCTTCCCCTTGATTATTATGATATCCACCTAGAAAGAAATGGAGAAATCACCGTAGAAACTGAGGATGATGCCTCAATTATGGTATTTACCCTTCTAGGCCAGATATCAATAGAAGGTGAAGTAATACAAGAAAAGACCGCTGCAAAACTTACAAATGGTACAAAGGTCACCATCAAAAATATGAGTGATTTTGCCCAAGTTCTTTTTATAAGCACCAAGGCCTTAAATGAGCCGGTAGCCTGGGCAGGGCCAATTGTAATGAATAGTCAAGATGAACTAGAAGAAGCCTTTCTAGACCTTAGAAATGGCAACTTCATCAGAGATGATTTAAAATTTGAAGATTAAGGAGAAAAAATGAAAATAGGATTATTAGTAGGATCACTTAGAAAGAATTCATGGAATAAAAAGCTTGCCAAAGAAGTAGCAGAACTTCTAGATGTTGAAACCTATAACATCGACCTAAGCGATACACCTTTTTATAACCAAGACCTAGACATGGGCGACATTCACCCAGCCTACATCAAACTTAGAGAAGATGTAAAAAAATGTGATGCCTTTATCTTTATCACACCAGAATACAACAGGTCCCTTGCCCCAGTCTTAAAAAATGCAATCGATATAGGATCTCGTGGACCAGAAGGCAACCTTTGGGCAGGAAAACCAGCTACAGTATTTAGCTCAACAATCGGTACAATGGGCGGTGTATCAAGTAACCTTGCCCTAAAGCAATCCTTTACCTGTGTAGACCTCATAGCCATGAGCAAACCAGAAGTATACCTAGCTAAGATAAACGAATTATTTGACAAGGACGGCAAACTCATCGAAGAGACAAGACCATTTGTAAAAAGCGCCTGCGATGCTTTCGTAGACTTTGCTAAAAAATTTATAGACTAAGAAAAAAGGTGATGGAAAATTTAAATATTTTCTCCATCACCTTTTATTTATCCTCTTCTTATCTTATCAAGCCACTCCTGATTTTCTGGGTCATTTGAAAATCTTTCTTTCCTATCAAGGCTGGCAAGGGCATTCATGTCCTCTTCGCTAAGGTCAAAGTCAAAAATAGAAATATTTTCCTTAATCCTTCCCTCATTTGAAGATTTTACAAGGACCATGGTATCCCTTTCAATATTCCACTTAAGGGCAATTTGGGCAGGAGTTTTTCCATACTTATCCCCTATTTCTTTTAGGATGTTCTCATCCAAAAGATTGGACTTTCCTTGAGAAAGTGGTCCCCAAGCCTGGTGGAGGATGTCATTTTCCATTAGGAAATTTTTATTATCAGTATCTTGCAAATACAAATGACTTTCTAACTGGTCAAGGACCGGCTTTTCGCCAAGACTTATAAGTTCTGTAAGCTGCGGAATTGTAAAATTACACACACCTATAGATTTAACAAGGCCTTGGTCCCTATAATCCTGAAAAACCTCCCAAGCCTTATCAAAATCTTCTCCATACCAATGAAGTAATAAAACATCAATGTAATCAAGGTCAAGCTTTTTTAAAGAATTGTCAATTGATCTTTTGCAAGCATCTGGATCAAAATCTACAGGCCAAACCTTGGTAGCCACTTGTATTTCTTCCCTTTTAAGACCAGAACCTTTAAGGTATTTACCAACTAAATCTTCATTTTCATAGTATTTTGCAGTATCAAAATACCTATAGCCAGCTTCTATTGCAGAGCCAATAGACCTTTCCATATCAGCTTCTTCAGTAATTTTAAAAGTCCCAAAACCAATTGCAGGAAGCTTAGTTCCATCATTTAATTTGAAATATTTCATATCTACTCCTTAGAATTCTTATCATCATATCATCAATAAATTTATACCCTATTTAGTAAATATGTTATAATAAAAATATGAAAACAGTATTAATAACAGGATCTTCCAGGGGAATAGGTGCTGCAATTGCCAAAAACCTTGCAAAAGATTATCAAATCGTAATAAATTATAATAAGAGCAAAGATGAAGCCATGGACCTTTTAAAAGAGTTAAGAGAAATAAATCCCATGGTAATAGCCATAGGGGCAGATGTATCAGATGAAGACCAGGTAGAAGAGATGTTTAAAATAATTGAAGACAATTTCAAAAGTGTCGACATCCTAATAAATAACGCAGGCATATCCTACTTTGGCCTAATCCAAGACACCCCCTTTGATAAGTGGCTAGATGTAATAAATACCAACCTTAATTCGGTCTTCCTAAACTCCAAAAGAGCAATACCAAAAATGATTGAGAAAAAAGAAGGAGTAATCATAAATATCAGCTCAATCTGGGGAGACTTCGGAGCAAGCATGGAATCATCATATTCCACAAGCAAGGGCGCCATAAATACCTTCACCAAGGCCATGGCCAAAGAATTAGCCCCATCAAATATAAGAGTAAACGCCATAGCCCCAGGCATGGTAGATACAGACATGATGAAAAGAGACTTTAGCCCAGAAGAAATCGATCAGTTAAAAGAAGAAGTAGGCATAAAAAGACTAGCAAAACCAGAAGAAATCGCAGGCCTAGTAAGGTACTTGATCTCTGATGAGGCTTCTTATATAACTGGGGATATTATTCATATAAATGGGGGGTTTTATTAATTACAGTAATTTATATACTAGTTATTAGGTTTTTTTATCCAAGATAAAATTATTATTTAATATTATTCTTCGTAACTTTATCTTTTAATAAATGATTATTATTTACTATTGAATCTTCGTCTCAAGGGGGAGCCCCAAGGGACCTTCCGCAT